>DAOSUS010000073.1 GCA_035378955.1 Candidatus Hydrogenedens sp.
GTAGAGCTATCTTAACTGTTGGTATTTGAACGAAACAGGGCAGACAGGGAGATAAAAAACCCCGCATGCCTCTGACTATAATCCACCGGATTGGAATATATCGTTAAGTGAATTATTGCGATTAATCCAATTCTTCAACAGCGGTGGTTATCATCCCTGTCCGGAAGACCCTGAAAGCGAAGATGGCTATTGCCCCGGCCCAGGGTTATGAATAAACAGGTTAATGTTATAGAGAATAAATAAGACATGGGCGGATTTATAAATCCGCCCATGTTGTTTTATCGAGTATCGTTTTGATATAAGAGAGACAACCGACAAAGTAGCAATCTTATCCCCATAACCGCGACAGATTAAAAATATCTTACAGATAAAAAGTATCTAAAGCCTCCTGGCTCCTGTGAAAACCTATTTAAACAAGATTCACAAGGGATTTATATGTTATGGATGAAGGATTGAGGCAGGAATTTTCTATTTGGTTTTGTAGGTGATGGAAGAATTAATAACAGAGAACATAAAGGGGGTTAGGGTGGAAGGTTTGTTGTATCTACGCTTCTTTGTATAATATAGCCTGTTGTTATTTCATTGTAAAAGATAGAAAAGGGTATTTTTGTATGAAACGGTATTTTGTTCGCACAGTTCAGGTTGCTTTCCTTTTTATACTGATATTGGTTTGTGTCGTTCTTGTTCGCACAGAACTGGCACGATGGAAAAAAGCAGCTCCTGTTCAAAAAAAGGAACCTATTTCTTTATCCGATAAGCAGGAATATGCCCAACATTTAGGGAAGGCACTTACATTCAAAACGATTTCCTATCAGGAAGAAAAGGATAATGAATGGGAAGAATACAAGAACTTTATTAAATATTTAGAAGAAACATTTCCGCAGGTACATTCAACCTTAAAAAGAGACATTGTTAATGAACACAGTTTGTTGTTCACATGGGAAGGGAAAAATCCTTCACTTTCGCCGGCCTTGTTTTTAGCCCATTATGATGTTGTCCCCGTAGAAGAAGGCACAGAAAGTCAATGGAAATATCCTCCCTTTGGCGGTGTGGTCGCAGAGGGATATATTTGGGGACGCGGAGCGATTGATGTGAAATGCTCAGTTATTGCTTTATTGGAGAGTGTAAATTATTGGCTTCAGCAGGGTTATCAACCTGAAAGAACCTTGCTATTTGCTTTCGGGCATGATGAAGAAGTGGGAGGCAGGAAAGGAGCAAAAAAAATAGCCGAACTATTAAAAGAACGGGGCATATCACCGGAATTTAGTCTGGATGAAGGCATGGCCGTTAATGAAGGAATTATTCCGGGAATAGACGGACCCGTGGCTCTTATCGGTATCGCGGAAAAAGGCTATTTATCCCTGGAACTATCTATATCCACACAGGGAGGACATTCCTCTACCCCGTCGGATGAAACATCTATCGGACTTCTTGCCTCTGCCATATGTAAGATAGAACAAAACCCTATGCCTGCCAAATTGGCAGGACCTATCCGCTGGATGTTAGAGGACCTTTCCCCTTACATGAGTTTCCCTATGCGAATGGTATGTGCCAATCTTTGGCTATTCGATAAGGTGTTAACACGCATTTTTGCAAGCATTCCCAGTGCCAACGCTGCCTTGCGAACTACTTTCGCACCTACCTTATTTCATGCTGGCGAAAAAGAAAATGTTTTACCTACCCATGCTTATGCGGTCGTTAATATTCGCATGCTATCCGGCGACACGACAGAAAAGGTAACAGAATATATTCGCAAAGTTGTAAATGATAAAAGAATAGAGATAAAAGAATTCTCTCCCGAAAAAACAGACGAAGCCAGCCCAATATCCGACCGAAATGCTGAAGGATACAAAGCCATTACCAATACAATTCATGAAGTATGGGGAGATATTCCTGTTGCCAGTGCTTTAACATTAGGGGGAACCGATTCAGTGAATTATGTCGGCGTAGTAAAAAACCTTTATCGTTTCCAGCCATTAAAATTTACAAAAGAGGATTTAGAACTTATTCATGGCACCAACGAACGCCTACATATAGATAATTATGTCAAGGGAATAGAATTTTTTATCCGCCTCCTCAAAAATGTCGGAAAATAAATTTTTCGCTCCGTTTTATTCCCTTGTTCTTTTTTTATTTGCATGTTATGCCACTATTCAGTAAAATGTTAGATGAAAGAGAAATAACCCATAATAGAAGGAGAAACGCTATGAAGTATTTCTTACACAGACAAAATCTGATGTTGTTCGCTATCGCATTGTTTTGTGCTACCGTGCTGTCTGTATCTGTTTCTGCAAAAAATCTGGCAGAAAGTCTTGCTGATGTTAAAAATTACACAGCACATCGTATATCCAGTTATGACCGCACAGGAGGTAATGCAGATGGAATGCAGGAACAACCTATTGCCATAGGTGAAACAAGGACATTAGCAAAAATTGAAGGGGCAGGTGCTATTACTCATATCTGGGTAACTATTGCAAGTAAGGATAAATATCACTTAAAAAATTTGGTATTGCGTATGTATTGGGATGGTGAGGCAAATCCTTCTGTGGAATCTCCCATAGGAGATTTCTTTGGGCTGGGACATGGCGAATACTATACATTTAGCAGTTACCCTATACAAATAGGGACATCCAACGCCCTTAATTGTTTCTGGTATATGCCTTTTGAAAAAGGGGCAGTTGTTACCATTACCAATGAGGGAACGGATGTTTGTCGTGCTTTTTATTACTATATTGATTACAGAAAATTAGAAACCCTTGATACACCCCTTCGTTTCCATGCACATTATAGACAGGAATATCCTTGCACGGCAGGCAAAAATTATACTTTCCTTGAAGCAAAGGGAATGGGACATTATGTGGGCGTGAGTTTGTCCATTCATAATCGTGCAGATGGTTGGTGGGGAGAAGGTGATGATATGTTCTTTGTTGATGGTGAAAAAGAACCTTCCTTGCATGGGACAGGTTCCGAGGATTATTTCTGTGGTGCATGGTGTTATGGCCCTGCATTTAGTTATCTTTTCTTTGGTTGCCCTCTTCGTGGAGAACATAAAAGAGGTGAGAAGTGGAATGTTTATCGTTTCCATTTACTCGACCCAGTGCCTTTCAAAAAATCCATTGTCGTCAATATAGAGCACGGTCATGCGAACGACCGCTCGGATGATTTCAGTTCTGTTGCCTACTGGTATCAAACGGAACCACATGTCCCCTTTGAACCATTACCCCCTGCTGAAAAACGAATCCCGGAGCAAGTAGAACCCAATCCAGTGCACATAGAACCCGGTGCTATGGAATTAGAAGATGGTTTAATTCCCTTCCAGACTGCTGATGGTTCTGTTGTTGAACAGGATTTGGGTAGTTTTGGAAATGAATGGAGCAATGGCAAACAATTATGGTTTACACCGGAAGGTCCCAGAAATTACTCTGCCACTGTAGATGTTCCTTCGGATATGGCAGGAGAGAAAAAAGTAACGCTCTGGTATACCAAAGCCCCAGATTATGGACAGGTGCAATTGTGGGTTAACCAGCAAAAGGTAGCAGAGTGGGACGGTTATAATGAGGAAAAAGTTGTACGAGCCTCGATTCAATTCACCGTAAAATTAGTAGAAGGTGCAAATACCCTTGAATTGAGAATCGTAGGCAAGAACGAAAAATCTACCAATTATATGGCAGGTTTAGATTGCATTAAAGTTGAATAGTTTTAAATTTTTAGAAAGGTATCTTTTGTTGTTTCCAGAAGATACCTTTCTCCTTTTGCAAGAAACGATAGGCTCTCATAAGGTTATTTATATGGGCAAAAAAAGGATAATAGTTGCTGGGGGTGTGGTTGTTGATACGCAAAACAGGGTGCTTTTGTTAGAACGAGATGTCGTGAGAAATAATAAATATACCCATGAGGTGCGTCTACCCAAAGGGCATGTAGATACGGGGGAATCGCATGAAAAATGTGCCCGTCGAGAGGTAGGAGAGGAAAGTGGATATTGGGAGACCGAAATTATTGCAGATTTAGGATATGACTTGAGTGAGTTTGAATATAAAGGAAAAAATATAATACGAACCGAGCATTATTTCCTTATGAGAGCAGACCCTGACAAGAAAGGAAATCCTACTCCTGTGGGGGAAGAGGAAACCCTTTTTCGTCCTATATGGGTACCCATAGATACTGCAGAAACGATGATGACTTATCCATCGGAAAGGCATTTTATCCGTCGTGCTAAAGAATGGTTGAAAGGACAATCTGACAAGTCCGACTTGGCCAGCCCGTTAAATTAAAATACCATCTTCCCAGCCTAATTTAACCAGTTCTATACGGTTTTCATCTGCATTTCCCAAATGATATTTATCCTGGGCTACCTGTATATGGTGAGGAGAAACATCAAAAGGTTGTTCATTGCCAAAATATTGCAATCGTTTCGCTTTTAATATTCGTAACCCTGTGGCATCACAAGCAACCGGGTCCGTACCGATAACTAACCCCTGATAATTCCATGTATACTCTTTATTATAATGATGAGGTCCTTTCCCGTGGAACAAAGGGGTAATCATAACGAGAATATTAAGTCGTGTTTTCCCTTTGACAATAGGCAAGTCCCATAATCCCGCTAAATTTGCACAGGAATCCGCATGCCAGGTCGGAGGCTTCTCAGAAAACATAATATAATTTTTCAACAAACTACCGACACCCGCCCAATGATGTGTTCGCATGGGACGGACATTAATCAATGCGGTGCTATTCTGGAAAATAGGATTTCGTAATACTCCACGGTCATCAACAGAGACTTTGTCCGAAGGCACTCCTACACTTAATACTTTTGTTTTTAAGACATCTTCCAATTCTACAGGTGTACGAGGAGGACCCGCAACATTACTTTTAATACCTACCACATCATCAGGCTTAATTATTTTCTTCCATGCTTCTTCAGGGGTAGCGGTTTGAAATAGGTTTTTTACTCCTTCATCCACCATTTTTTCCTGCACAGTTTTGTTGAGGTTTCCCTCTGCATCCAGCAAATCCTTATCGCGGACAAGAACAACACGGGATTTCTCTCCTGCTTGCGGAGATTGTGACTCAGAACGATTGTGAGGCATAGCAAACAAAAATGCAGTGCCTAAGGCTCCTGTCTGTAAAAATTTTCTGCGACTTGTTTTAATCATAATTCAGGCTCCTATCGTTTTATCCTTTGCACTATTTCTTTAATATACCAATCTGCTGTTTCTTTCTTTTTCCAATCTATAATAAGTATAAGATATTTTTCATGGGAATGTATAAGTATGGAATGAAATCCAAATTTTTTTCTTCTTTCTTCATCATTCATCTCTTTTGCGGATTTGTCAATAAGATTTTTAAAGTTTTGATTGACAAGCAAAGCCTTTTTCTTATCCTTATAACGAATAAGGATTATCTGGAATTGTTCATCCTGTTTTGGCAGAAAATAGCGTATCAAAATTCCCTCTGTATCCTTGTTCAACTGCAATATATTTTCATCTGTAATGAAAAAATGCACTTTTAAAAGGTCATAATCATTAAAATAATGCACATGACTTTTAACCTGTCCTTTTTCGGGAAGTAGTCGTACCATTTCCGGTGGCTTCCCTTTATTAGGTATTTGGCGGTCAATTATCTTCCCCAACTCTATTACTGTCTGATTTAACTCTGGAGAATCTCCCATTCCTACGATGGAAATAAAATAACGGTCTTTCCAGAAAGCAAGCGAATTATTCATTCCTTCGGACTCTACACCCAAACCAATATCCTTTTGGTCGCGTATATCATGATGATAAGCACCATACGCCGAAGCCGAATTGCCCATATCAAAAATATCCATAAAAATCTCTACCTGCTGGGGGTTCAACCAGCGATACGCATATACCTCTTTTACCCCTAACGAACGATAAACCTCCGCATTACCATCAATATAATCGTATAGCGTTTCCGCATCATAGCGGTCTGGAAGTGTCTTTTCTAACTTCCATTGATTTACATTCTCAGGAAAAGAAAACCTTATTTTTTCTTCAGGACTTTTATTTGTTGAATTCATTGTTGCACATGAAAGAAGGAAACATAAAGATAAACAGACGAAATGCCCTTTCATCTTTATTATATACATTAACATGAACTCCTTAAAAATCTATCTGATGACATTATACACCACTTTTTTACTTTTATAATAAAAGGTTCTAAAAATTCTCCTATCTATATGAAAATGATAGGGCATAAGAAAAGAGGTACATTTTATTTTAAAATTTATTTGATTTTTATAGGTAATTTGGTGTTATTGTAATAACAATTTGATTTCTGGGAAAGGGAAAGGATGTTTGTATGTTAGAAAGGCAACCAGAACCTGAGTTTATGGATGACCCATTGGAGGCAGAGGCGTATTCTGTAACGGATTTCTCAGATGTGAACCAAAAATTTGTTGATACTTTTTGTGCTGCACTTCCGTTATCAGGAAATTTATTAATTTTAGATTTAGGCTGTGGTCCTGGCGATATTACTTATCGCATGCATCTTTGCTGCGAGCAACATAAAATTATAGGAATTGATGGCTCTCCGTCCATGCTTCGATTTGCTCAAAAACAGAGTGGTTCTCGTAGTTTGACATGGGTTTTAGCAGATGCGAAATGCCTTCCTTTTGTCAACGAGTCTGTAGATGTTATTTTGAGTAATAGTCTGCTTCATCATATTTGGGACCCAAAACCGTTATGGATGGAAATCAAAAGAGTAATTAAATCCGGTGGATTTCTTTTCCTGCGGGATTTGTTTCGACCCGAGTCAGAAAGAGAAGCAAGGAAAATAGTAGAATTATACGCAGGAGATGCTTCCGATTTGCTGAAACAAGAGTATTATCGTTCATTATTATCTGCATTTACCCCGGAGGAAATTCAGGAACAATTAGCGGAGTGTGGTTTAGAATATTTGTCTGTAAAATGTGTTACGGACCGTCATGTAGATATATTCGGAACTATTGTATAAAGCAGTATATATGAGAAGTGAAGTATGGTTAAAACCCGATGACCCTTTCCCCGCGGAAAAATACTGGCAGGGATGGGTTGTGGCTTACGGCGGTGATTTATCTCCATCGCGGTTAATAGACGCATATCGTAAAGGTATTTTCCCCTGGTATAGCGAGGGGGAGCCTATCCGATGGTGTTCTCCCGACCCAAGAGCCGTTTTGCCAACACATTTATTACATATTCCACATCGACTCTGGCGTGAATGGAAAAAGAAACCCTTTTATATTACCGCAGACACATCTTTTGATACGGTTATTCATGAATGTGCTAAAACGCCTCGGAAATGGGAAGATGGAACCTGGATTACTTCGGATATTCAAAAAAACTATATCCGTTTGCATGAAATGGGTTACACCCACTCTATAGAATGCTGGAAGGATAAAACATTGGTAGGTGGATTATATGGTGTCCAATTAGGACCTTTATTTGTCGGTGAATCTATGTTCTACCATATCTCAAACGCTTCTAAAATTGCTTTTCTTGCCTTATGTGGGTTTTCATTTCTACACGGAATTAAACTGATTGATTGTCAGGTATTTTCGGAACATCTGGAACAATTTGGAGTTTTTGCTGTTCCAAGAAAAAAGTATTTAAGTTGGCTTAATGTGAATTTGTCCGAAAATTTGCCTACGGAACGGTGGCATTTAGATATGGATAAAGTGTATGAAGCTGTATTATGCTTAAAGAAAAAGCAATTAGAACAGTCCTCATCAGGGTAAATGTATTTTTACTTTTTTCCCTGAATAAATAGATTATAGTCTATTATTGCTTTTACATAAGACAAACAACGGTTGTTGAGGACATAAAAAAATAAGAAGTAATTAGGTTCGTATAATTTCGGCATCTTTTACCTGAGGTTCTTTGAGGTCGGGAGACCATACAAGGTATTTCACTTCTTTATTAGGATTTAATCCCACAACTTTGTAGTTGCCTTTGTTGTCAATGGCATGAACAGTTACCGCATTGATGAACCCCGTTTTTAAGTCTGCTAAATCTTTGACGGCTTCATAAACCGCATCGGATAAATTTAATCCCATTTTCAGGTAGAGCACAACAGACCGTGCGGTACCAGCACGAATAGTCATTTCACCCGTATGTGTACAGGCACAGGCTCCGTATCGGCTATCTGCATAACTACCCGCACCGATAATAGGGCTATCGCCAAGCCTGCCGGGATATTTCCAAGGCCAGCCGGATGTGCTTGTAGCCGTTGCTATTCTGCCGAAGTAGTCTTGAGCTAAATATACGGTTGTATCAAATAAATTTTGGGGGTCCTTAGGTTTGGTTTTTATATCCAGAAGACGAATGTCAGGAAATTTTTGTTTTTGTTCTTCATTCAAAATGCTGTTCAGATATTCTCGCCATGCCGTTTGGGTATGCTCCATCTCATTGACATACCTTTCCGCACCAATTTCTTCCGCAAATCGTTCGGCTCCACTACCTACTAATATTTCATGTTCAATATCTGTCATAACGCGATAGGCAATTTCTACAGGATGTTTAAATCCTTTTAATGCTCCGACCGCCCCACTTCTTCGGGTATTCCCATCCATCACAGCAGAATCCAGTTCCAATTGTCCCAAAAGGTTTGGAAGGGAATTAGCACCTACCGTATGTATTTCAGGATTGACTTCAACTAATTTTATACCTTCGATAATAGCACGAATAGCGTCCTCTTTATTTGACAATAATTCAGCGGATTTTTGAACCCCACATCGCCCTTCGTAATTGGTGAGTAATAGCATGTAAATCCCTCGTCAGTAGTGATTATTCACTTTATTATTTTTATGTCTTTAACTTGTTTTATAGGTTCAGAACCATTGATTTGAATGGAATCTACATCCCCTCCATGGATAGTACACCAATGTCTGTTATTACGATACTTGATGGGGCTATCTATTTGTGCATTATGAATGTCTTTTAAATATAAAATTTCTATGTTGTCCGATACGGCTCTTTCTTGCCAATCCGAAAGAACGAAATCATGAACATCCTCTACCCAGATAGCAATATTGGGCGATGCATTCTCGAAATTATTTGTAGGATTTCCCTGTTCGTCCCAGCTTATATCTTTATATTTATGGGTAGTAATACGCCAGAATGGAATGGATGCTTCGAAAGAGATATTTTGCAATTGCACTCCCTTTGCATGTCGTATATAAAAGGCATAACTCGGTAATGCACCAAACATCAACGCCTCTGGATAGCGATCTATCTCTTCAGGGACAGGCTCATTAATAGGACGGAGAGGATTGGAACCACTAAAAGAACAGGAAGCATTTTGTATAAGCACATTCTCTATCGGATAATTCGGAATACCTGCAATAATATTCGGATTACTTGCACGGGTTGCTACAATATTACTTATAGTAACTCCCTTAATACTTCCGGGGGAAGTGGCTCCATCTCTCCCTCGATTTCCAAGCCGTATGAATATTGGAGAACGAACCCAGTCCATAACGATGCCTGTAACAGTAATTCCTTCGATATGAGAACCGTCTACCGACTCAATGGATACACCGGAAATGCCCGGTTTCTGTGCAGTAATAAGCCCGCGAATAACTGAATTGCTAAATGTGATTCTCTTAAAATCGGCACCGGATTCCGTACCTAATTTGAATCCATTACAGCGCGAAGATAAGTAGCAATTGGTTACTGTAATATCTGTGCATGGACGGCGATAGCCCAGAGAAAAACTACTTTTGGGGACTATAGCGTCATCTACAGTTTCAATATGACAGTTAGAGATAAATACAAACTGACAACTGTCTGGGTCAATTCCATCGGCATAGCCATTTAAAATTTGCACCTTATCAATCGTAACCTGCTCACAGCCTAATAGACTGATAGAATAATTAGGACAATTGCGAATGGTAATCCCTTCGATACGAATATTTTTACATCGCTTAAAAGCGAGAGCCTTCGGACCACCTCGTTTTGTAAAGTTGGAATTTATCGTGCCGAAACCTGTTATGAAAACATTCTCAATATCCTCACCCCAGAGTAAAGAATGATGAAAGAAGGAAGTCTCATGGTCTGCATCATTGGGAAAATTTAACTCTTCAAAGGGGTCGTAATCCTCTTTTTTTTGACTGCCTAAAATAACAGCTCCCGGTTCAAGATAAATATGAATGTTGCTTCTTAAATGCAAACTTCCTGTTAAATACATTCCAGATGGTATAACCAGAGTGCAGGATTTTTCTGCCGCTGCGTCAATCGCTTTTTGGATAAATTGCGTATCCACAGTATTTGCATTACCTGATGCCCCAAAATCACGAAGGTTTATATGCTCGCTGTAAGACGAAGGATATATCAGAAAAAAAAGTAGGACATAATAAATAAAGATAGAAAAAACCAATCTATTTTTCATGATAACCTCCTGAATGATTAATGGCTCAATATTATCAGGAACATAAAAAATATACACTTTTTATCAACATTTTCACAAGGGAAATAGTTTTGTGTTATATTATGAATACAAGAAATACAGGTAACAATTATGGGTAATGAAGATTTACGCTGGAAATATAGGTTTAATAGTTATAAAAAAGCCCTTAAAAAATTAGAAGAAGGGGTAGAACTTGCTTCAAAGCAAGCTCTTTCGGATATTGAAAAACAAGGGTTGGTAAAAGCATTTGTGTTTACTCATGAGTTAGCATGGAATTTATTAAAGGACTTTTTACAAAGTAAAGGGATACAAAATTTTTTTGGGTCAAAAGATACTATTCGCGAATCTTTTCGGCAGGGACTAATAAAAAAAGCGATGTGTGGATGGCTATGATAAAAGACCGAAATCTTACATTGCACATATATAACGAACAAATTAGCTCGGAAATGGTAACATCTATTATTAATATATATTTTTTGGAATTTAAAGAACTCCAAAAAATATTTGAACATTTCAAAAATGAAGAAGGATTATGAAACACGGGCTTTCTCAAGAAACTAAAGAAGAAGTACATAAGATACTTAAGAAATATCCACAGGTGAAGCAAGCGATACTCTATGGTTCGCGAGCCCGAGGCGATTACAAAAAGGGTTCGGATGTTGACCTTACCCTGATTGGTGGAGATGATTTAACAAGAGATATTTTATACCATATCATGGATGAACATGAAGATAGTTACCTTCCATATACTTTTGACCTGTCTATCCTGCACAAAATAAACGATGCAGATTTTCTTGGTCGTATTCAAAAAGAAGGGGTTGTTTTTTTGAACGGGAAGAAAATAAAGTGTTACATACTTATGAAAAAGAATCCCTCTTTTGAGTTTTCTTTGTTATTGAATATTGGATTATAATTACGACATAATACAAGCATGTTTTTAAGTTAGAAGGGCATACAAAAAAATGTTTGTCGTTTTCGTGTATGTGCATGTTAAACCTGAATTCGTAGAAGCGTTTCGTATAGAATCGGAACACAACGCCCGAGAAAGTCGAAAAGAAGCGGGTGTTGTTCGTTTTGATATACTTCAACAGATGGACGACCCGACCCGATTTGTTTTGTATGAAGCCTATAAAGATGAAGATGGAGCAAAAGCACATAAAGAAACGGCACATTACGCAAAATGGCGTGATGCGGTTGCACCGATGATGGCGGAACCGCGATATAGTGTAAAATATAACTTCTGTTTGGAAATATAAAGAAAAAAATTTACCTTTTGGAGGACCCTTAAAGATGATAAAGAAATATGAATTAATGAACAGTGCATTAATCGTTTTACTGACCATTATCCTTTTTTCAGGTTGTGCTCGCACATTAAAAGATACCAGTGGATTTGCGGAAGAAAAGGTCTTTACTGTTAAGGCTCCTTTTGATAAAACATGGCAGGCGACAAAGGAAACTTTGCGAGAACTAAAATTGGAAATATATACCCGTGATAAACGAGGCGTCTTTGTTGCTTATGACCAGCCCAAGAGAGAATGGATGCAGTTGAGACGGATAAAATATGAAATTCAGTTAGGTTCGGTAAATTCTGAAGAGACACGAGTTCTTATCTCTGCCATAAAACAAGTATATGGCGTTACTCTACTTACCAGTCCTGACTGGCACGACCGCAAAATAACAAAGAAAACAAAAACGGATGAGATAATAAATAAAATTATGGAAAAATCTGGAAATAAGCCAGAAACCCCTCCAACCGAGGTCAAGGTTCAAGAGTCAAAACCCTCCGAATAATTTTTTCTGACATTTCGTATTTTTAGACGCTACACTTATATTATATAATCCACCAATGTATCAGTGCAGTTCCGATGGGGAGAGTTATAAGTAAAAAATTCTTAAAGCAAATACATTTAGTATTATATTTTATAAAAATAAGTGAGGCGGGATAAGAGGAAAAGAAAATAGCGTTATTTATTTGAGAAGGAGAAGACGAGTTTGATGATTTCCTCAGCGATAATTTCGAGTTTTCTATACTTTGTGAACTTTGGAAAAAGTTTCTCTACGCTTAATAATAAAAGAATTTAACCACAGAGGACATAACGGGAATTTTAAACAAAGGATAAAGAATTCGGCGTCAGGAGGCTTCAATTACAATTTTCTTGCTCTTAGGGTCCTATAAGGGTACCGGTATGCTATGCCCTTACGATTAGAAAAGAAATTATAAATTTTTCACCGATGTCTCATAAGTTATCACATAAGGTTTCCCGATAGTAGAAGGCTTTATTTTTACTATCTTCCTCCTATGTTACTTCCATTATTTTTATCTCTTTTGCCTCTTATATTTATACTCTCTTGCTATTGAGGATTTTTTTCTTGAGTTAAAAAATTTTGTTTCTTATTGAGTAGTTTATATAGAATTAAACTATAAACAGAATATAACAGAAAGGAATATTGTTATGAACCAATCAAATCACGAATCAAAAAATGTTTCATCCTGTTCTGCGGGTTGTTCTCGTAGACAGTTTATGCTGGCTTCTGCGGGTATAGTAGCGGCTGCCAATCTACCTATTTATGGGAAATCCGCAATTGACGAGAGTCTGATATCTGAATTGCAGATAAAGAACAAAGTTAGAGTAGGAAAAATGTATGTAGGCATTCCCACTCCCGGCTGGCCTATGCATCAGGTTGACCTGAAAGCGGAAGTAAATCGCTATGAGCAGGAAATATCGAAACTCAACGAGAAACTTGCTGATATTGAATTTGTAGAGGGTGGTCTTGTCACAAATCAAGATGAACTTGCAAAGGCTAAGGAAAAATTTAAGGATGTAACTGGGATACTGGTGCTGCATTTAACCTTAGGAACAGGCGGGCTTATTTCGGGTTTGTTTGACCTGAACAAGCCGGTAATGATATTTACCATGCCTTATTGTGGTCATGAATGGCATATTGTTCCATCGTGGCAGAAAGAAGGGCAAATGGTGGATATTGTTCCGAGCAGTCAATTTGCCGATATTGCTGAAGCGGTAAAGCCATTTCGTGCTATTCAAAGATTACGGGAAACGAAAATCCTCCATGTAAACTATGGAGATGCAGACCCTGCCTATTGTAATTCTATCAAAGAGAAATTTGGGACCGAAATCATTACAATAAAACTTCCGGAACTTCAAAAAGCTTATGAAGAAGCATCCGAAAGTGAGGTAGCTGCCGATGCAGAAAGATGGATTAAAGAAGCAGAAAAAATTGTGGAGCCCAGTAAGGAAGATATAATGAAGGGGGCGAGAATGTACATTGCCATGAAGAATCTTATGAAGAATTACAACGCACAGGCTATTACAATGAATTGTTTGGGTATGAAGTTGATGGAAAGGAATATGGGGTACCCGTGCTTGGGCTTTGTTAGGTTAAACAATGCTTTGCTTGCCGGTGTGTGTGAAGCAAACCTGAAATCTACAATGACCCAACTTCTGTTTACTTATCTTGTAGGTCGCACAGGTTTTGTTGTTGACCCTATGTTTGACCTTTCAAACAGCACAATTATACATGCTCATTGTGTCGCAGCGACACAAATGAAAGGACCAAATAGCGAACCTTCCCCCTATATAGTTCGAACGCATTTAGAAGACAATCGCGGCGTTTCGCTACAAGTGAAAATGCCCGTTGGAGAAAAGGTTACTATGGCTCGTTTAATCGGCACGGATATATTGCTATATAGTATCGGTGATGCTATAGATAGTCCTCTTGAAGAACGAGGTTGTAGAAGTAAATTAACAGTGAAGGTTGACAATATAGATAACTTCCTTTATAACTGGTCCAGTGGATTACATAGAGTAATCTTTTACGGTGACCACACCCGGGATGTGGAACGCTATTGCCGTTTGACAAGAATTAAAATATTACGCGAAGGAATTGATAATCTTCATAAAGTTGAAGGTCTTGAATGGGACCCCCATGTTCATGCGTAAATTGTTAGATATAGAAAAATAACAAAAAGGGAATAAATTGCGGATTAAAGATATATCATTATGGATAAAGAGAAAACAATTTTTAATAATTTACTTTAACTAATACTGCAAATAACTTTTTATCCGTAGATTTTAATACATTGTTTTGTTATTGAGATTAAAAAAGTAGCCCTCTGTATGGGATGATACAGAGGGCTTTTTATCTGGGAACAGGGATTTTTTTATCCCTGATTGGGTTTTATGTTTAATTTTGGATTCGTTTTCTTTTTCTACTTTGAATGATGAGTAATCCAGAAAGGATGCCTAACATTATCATATCACCTGTATTTGAAGTATTTGACGAGTCACTGGTTCCGCAAGATACAATGAATCTACGCTTTTTACCCTTGCTAATAACTAAATTTACTGGGGTATCTTTTGGAACTTTAGAGCCTGATTCAGGAGATTGACTAATCACGCTCCCTTTAGAAACGGTGTCGCTATATTCTTCCGTAACCGTTCCTATTGTAAGTCCTGACATAATTATTGTTGCTCTCGCATCTTGTTCTGTCATTCCGACTAAATTAGGGACAGTAATAGGACAAGGACCTGTGGAAACCGTGATATTTACCGATGTTCCCTTATTAACAACTTGTGCTGGTAATGGACTTTGACTAATCACATTTCCTTCAGGAACGGTATCACTGCATTGTTTTGTTATAGTTCCAACAACCAAATCTATTGATGTTATTTGTTCTGTTGCTGATGCTTCAGAACTGCCAATTAGATATGGAACTGTAACTTTCTCTACTTCACCTTCTGGTGTCCCTTCGGGAGTGCCTTCAACGACGCCATCCGGTGTCCCTTCAGGAGTTCCTTCGGGTGTTCCTTCAACGACACCTTCGGGTGTTCCTTCAACGACACCTTCCGGTGTACCTTCAGGAGTACCTTCTACGACGCCTTCGGGAGTACCTTCAACGACACCTTCTGGTGTGCCTTCAGGAGTACCTTCTACGACGCCTTCGGGAGTACCTTCAACGACACCTTCTGGTGTGCCTTCATGAGTGCCTTCTGGCGTCCCTTCAGGGGTTCCTTCTACAACACCTTCATGAGTACCTTCAACGACACCTTCCGGCGTACCTTCATGAGTACCTTCGACTACGCCCTCTGGTGTCCCTTCAGGAGTGCCTTCAACGACGCCATCCGGTGT
>DAOSUS010000074.1 GCA_035378955.1 Candidatus Hydrogenedens sp.
AGAATATTACTGGTTCAAAAAATAATCAGGCTCATTGCCTGGTTTCCATTTGATATTACAACCGATACTGGGTTTCTGATGTTCAGGTATGGGTTTACCTTCCAATAAACAATCCAAGGCATTTCTCAAATCTTTGCCATCTATTGGTTTGCTATTACCCGGACGTGAGTCATCAAATTGTCCACGATATACCAACTTAAAGTCTTCATCAAACAAGAAGAAATCCGGTGTGCATGCTGCTTTATATTTTCTGGCTACCTCTTGTGTCTCATCATATAAGTAGGGGAAAGTATACCCTGCTTTTGCGACTTCCTCTTTCATCTTTTCAGGAGAATCTTCGGGATACTTTTCTGCATTGTTAGAATTTATTCCTACGATACCTATACCCTTAGGTTGGTATTCATTTGTTAGTTTCACCAATTCTTTTTGTATATGTTTGACAAATGGACAATGGTTACATATAAACATAACAAGCAAACCTTTTCGTCCTCGAAAATCGTCTCTTTGCACTATTTTGCCTGTTGTATCTTTTAAAGAAAAATCAGGTGCTTCAGTCCCTAAAGGTAACATAACGGAATTAACGGCAACCATATTTATATCTCCTTTTATTTTTTTATATTTAACAAAAGGATATAAAAAAATATTCATATACTATTTGAAATTTTTGTTATTTATTTACTATCATTATAAAAGTATGATTTACTGATGGGTTATTTTATAAACAATAAAATTAATAATTTGATGAAAGGGTACTTAAATGAACAAATCTTTTTTGTGGAAGGGGACGATTGTATTTATTTTGTGTGCAACTATTACATCCGTAGCAGTTGCAGAATTGCAGAGTGTGTCAGTTGGGGGTGAATTGAGAATCCGCGGTCGGTGGTATATTAATACCTTTGCACCAAGAACGGAAAGGATACCACCTGCATTTATCCAGAAAAGACCTGTCGGCGGAAATAGAATTTCATCTATTTTAAAATGGGATGACGAAGGTTCCGATTGGACAAGGTATGAGACCTCTGTATTGCTGAATTTCAAAGCAGATTTTACGGATAATGTTTCTGCGTTCATCGAATTTTATGATTGGCATATCTGGGGTGAAGATTTCCGTTCGCGGGATTATGTTACGGGTATAGACACACGCGCTGATTCCAAAGACGATGTAGAAATTGAACAAGCCTATGTAGAAGTTCGGGAATTGTTCGGTGCTCCATTAACATTACGCGTAGGTCGTCAGGATTTAATTATGGGCAAAGGCTGGTTGGTAACCAATATGCTAACCCCTTCTCAATATTCTTCACATGATGCTATTCGATTAACCTATAAACAGGGAGATTGGACAGTTGATGCCTTTGCGTCAAAACTTAATGACCGATTCCAGATTGAACAGGATGGTGATATAGATTTCTATGGTATTTATGGAACTTATGCCGGATGGAAGCCATTGACTGTTTCTGCTTATTGGTATTTCTTAAGAGATGGTTTAAGTCCGCACGATACAACCGGAAATCCCATTATGGAATTTGCTGAAGATTTAGTCGGTCGCGATGATTATGGTGTTACCAAACTACATACAGTAGGTATTCGTGCATTTGGTAAATCCACAGGTTTTGATTATGATTTAGAACTGGCATATCAATTTGGGGATGCTGATTCTTTAGGTGCAACTTTTAAACCCATTGGAATGATTTATGGTGATGATGATGCTCATTGGGGTGATTTGGGTGCTGAACTTACGGTTGGATATACCTTTGAAGATGTTAAATGGTCTCCACGAATTTATACTTTAGGTGTATATTTCCAGGGACATGACAATCGTAGCATTAATTTCTGGGATTGGTTAAATCCATTTTATGAACCTGAAGCAAGTCATTCATTTAATCGTCTTTTCTCAGATAAGAACTATTTACCTACTGTGAATGATAATGGTTGGTTATCTAACTACTGGCAGGTGCAATTAGGGTTTGAACTCAAACCAACAGAGAAAATTTTATTACATGTCCATGGTGCTTACGATGGAATTGTTTTTCCATTTGACCCACCCAAGACATTTAAGGTATTGGGGAGAAAATTCTATGCGGCACCATTGCTTAGCTTCTGGACAGATGAAGGAGAGAGTGATATCGGTTGGGAAATTGCCGCATGGATTAAATACAATTATTCCAAAGATTTATGGTTCATGCTATACGGAAACTACCTATTTGTAGGCGATGGTTTAGCCCAAGGCGCCTATATTCAAGGCAATGGTACCGATTTCTCGGGTGGTTCAGATAACAACGATGCTGGATATATTTTCTGGATGACAGTGCTAAAATTTTAATAATATTGAATTGTAATTTTAAGAGGCAAATCTTTAGAAAAAGGTTTGCCTCTTTTGTTTTAAAGTGGAACATTGTTGCGAAAGAAGTCTCTTTTTGCAACAAGGGTTATATAAAATGAGCAAAAAAACCGCTGTTTTCTTTGGCATATCAATTGCTAATAATAAAGCAAATAAAAAAAGAAGGAGGTAATAACCCATGAGATTTGATAGATTAACAATACCTTTACAAGATGCTTTGTCGGAAGCCCTTGATTTGGCTACGAATAAGAGGCATCCTGAAATTACATCACTACATTTATTATCATCATTAATTACAAAAGAAAATTCAGCAGTTGTTCCCATTATACAGAGGTTAGGTGTTTCTAAAGGGCAAATAAACGCCTCTATAAGTCATGAGATGGAAAAACTCCCGAGTGTTACATCAGGTCTTCATAACCCCAATCTGTCTTATGAACTTCAACAGGTTTTAGAAACATCGTGGAATTTTGCCCAAACATTAAAAGACCAATATTTAAGTTCTGAACATGTCCTTTTAGGTATGGTTCGTGAAAAGACAAATCATGCAGGGAAAATATTAAAGAAATTAGGTATTACAGAATCTACACTTTTATCTGCGTTAAAAGAAGTAAGAGGAAATCAACGGGTAGATGACCCTAATGCGGAGTCTACTTATGATGCTCTTGAACGGTTTAGTAGAGATTTAACTCAGTTAGCTCGCGTAGGGAAATTAGACCCTGTTATCGGAAGAGATGAAGAAATACGCAGAGTAATTCAGGTGTTATCCCGAAGGACAAAAAATAATCCGGTGCTTATCGGTGAGCCTGGTGTCGGGAAGACTGCCATAGTAGAAGGTTTGGCACAGCGAATTGTTTCAGGTGATGTTCCCGAAACATTAAAGAATAAACGGATTTATGCTTTGGACCTATCTGCTCTTATTGCGGGTAGTAAGTTTCGAGGAGAATTTGAAGAGCGACTTAAAGCCGTTCTCTCAGCTATCCAAGAGTCACAGGGGAATATAATCCTGTTTATTGATGAGATGCATACACTTATAGGTGCTGGTTCTGCCGAAGGTGCTATGGACGCATCTAACATGTTAAAACCAGCCTTAGCAAGGGGAGAACTCCATTGTATAGGAGCAACTACTCTTGATGAATATCGAAAGCATGTTGAGAAAGACCCCGCATTGGAGAGAAGGTTTCAGCCGATTATTGTAGATGAACCCAATGTTGAAGATACTATCGCTATTCTGCGAGGGCTTAAAGAAAAATATGAAGTGCACCATGGAGTGCGTATTCGTGATGATGCGATTGTTGCATCTGCTTATTTAAGTCATCGTTATATTACCGACCGATTTTTGCCGGATAAAGCAATTGACCTTATAGACGAAGCAGCCTCGCGATTACGCATAGAAATTGATAGTATGCCGTATGAGATAGATGTCCTTGATAGAAGAATTCGTCAATTAGAAATAGAACATCTGGCTTTGAAGAAGGAAACAGAAAAATCCGGAGTAGAAAGGCGAGAAGCCATTGAAAAAGAAATTGCAGAACTTCGTGAGGAATTAAATGCCAAGAAGGCTAAATGGCAAACAGAGAGAGCCGTAATAAACCAAATCCATGAAATCAATGCCCGTATTGAGGAAGCAAAACGGCAAGCCGAAATTGCTCAGCGTCAGGGCGATTTAGGAAAAGCCTCTGAAATTCTCTACGGTGAATTAAGCCGATTAAGGCAAGAATTAGAATCGAAGAAGAAAGAATTGGAAGAAATACAAAAGAATGGTAGTTTCCTGAGTGAAGAAGTCACGGATGAACATATCTCAAAGATAGTATCCAGTTGGACGGGAATCCCTATAGACCGTTTATTGGAAGGTGAAATGCAAAGGTTGATAAATATGGAAGAACGACTTGCCCGTCGTGTTGTGGGACAAAAGGAAGGTATCCGTGTCGTATCGGATGCTGTTCGTCGAGCAAGAGCCGGATTGAAAGACCCCAATCGTCCTATAGGTTCGTTTATTTTCCTTGGACCTACGGGCGTAGGAAAAACAGAATTGGCACGGGCTTTAGCAGAGTTATTGTTTGACCATGAACAAGCAATGATACGAATAGATATGTCCGAATATATGGAAAAACACTCCGTAGCACGACTTATCGGTGCTCCTCCGGGTTATGTTGGGTATGAAGAAGGGGGACAACTTACCGAATCGGTTAGAAGGAAACCTTATAGCGTTGTTCTCTTAGATGAGATTGAGAAAGCTCATTCGGAAGTATTTAATGTGCTTTTACAATTGCTGGACGATGGACGATTAACCGATGGAAAAGGTAGGACTGTAGATTTCAGAAATACAATTATTATCATGACATCTAACTTAGGTAGTGAAGTGTTCCAGAAAACAAATATGCCTTATGAAAAACAGGTAGAATATGTAACAAACATCCTACACAATCATTTCCGCCCTGAATTCCTAAACCGTGTGGATGACATTATTCTATTCCAGCCCTTGAAAAAAGAAGAGATACGGCAAATTGTTGATTTGCAATTAAATCAGGTTATCAAAAGATTAGCAGAAAGAGAAATACGACTTTCGATAAGTGATGCTGCTAAAAATCTACTTGCCGAAGAAGGTTATGACCCAACTTTTGGTGCAAGACCTTTAAAACGGTTAATCCAGCGTAAGGTTGTAGATGCTCTGGCAATGCAAATTCTTTCTAAGGGAATTGGAGAAGGAGACCATGTTCGAATTGATACGGATAATAACAACGAATTAGTTTTTAATGTAGATAAGACAGAGAAAGTAACATGAGAAATTCTAAATGAGTTGTCTGGAAAAACGGAAGGAAAACCGAATTATAACAAGGAATAAAATGAAGGCAATGATACTTATTGTCAAGCCCCACCAGAAACCTTTACATTGATATTCAAAATCGATCAGGTGGTCTCCTTCGCTGAGTTCCACTCCTCGAAAAGCAATATTAACAGGTATGATATCTTTGGAAACATTATCTACACTGACAGACCATCCCGGGTAATAGGTATCCGTTAAAACGAGTATCCCGGGTTTGGTCTTTTCTACTTTAATGCGAACATGAGTAGGGGAGATGTCTTCGACCACTGCCGATAGTTCGGTAACAGAAGTTGTCTCGGGAATAGGCGCATTTTCTACAAAATGGGGGAGGTTGGAAGAAAGTAAATCAGGGTTTACATTATCGGTAGTCTTTCCATTATAAATAACAAAAGCCCGTGGATTATCCTTATCAGATTTGAATATAGCCATTCCAGATGAGAACATATCTGCTAATTTTAATTCAGACCTTATTTTATAAAAAGAATTGTCAGGGTTAGAATTTTTAATAGATGTGAAAAGGAAACAAGAGGTTCCGGCTCTAAACCAAAGTTTGGGGTCTTCTAATGCTTTTTTCATGAAAATGGAATATCTTTCGGTACATTTTTCTGGGGAGATAACCATCATATTTAGACCATCTATAGGGAAAACAGAATTTTGTAATACTTCAGGTCCAGCAAACCGCGTTCCATATTGTTTTAATTTATTGATAGATTCTTCGTTTACTTTTAACAATTCCAGAGGTGTTGTAATACGGTAAGGACGATATATTACCACGACGGAAAGCAGAAGGATAAGAGTTACGATATACCCTGAATTTCGGGCTGAAGGATAAAAGAGGCTAAAAAGCAGGTATAGGAATATTAAAAACAAAAATAGCCAGGCAAATCCAAATTCTTTCCAGAAAGATGTAGATTCTGGGTTGTCGGATAATTTTCCTGCAAGGACTAATATGAATAATGCGACCCAAAACAATATGGCAAAAACTAACAATTTTTTTACACACTGACGACATTCATCGGGAGAGAATAAATTCCATGCTTCTATCGCCATTCCAATTATGCAACCCATAGATAGAATAAGAAACCAGCCTGTATGAAATAGAGATATGTTTTGGAAATACGGCAAATGTAGGTTTAAACAAGAGATAAGATAAAAGATTACAAAAAGAAATAAACTTACAACATAAAAGGACTCTATTTTTCCCCGTATTTCAGAATGAATAAGAGAACGGGCACTTAACCATAAAGGCAATAAAAAGATGCAACAAATTCCAGGGGAGCATAGCAAGATGATGGAGGTAAGATGAATATTTCCTGAAGAAATTCCCGCTGGTAAAAACAGACCTAACAAATCTTTGTAAATTAAATTTGGGATAAGTGATACGGAGGAAATAATGGCTCTGTTATTATTCCATTCTATATATGGAAGTATCTGAAAAGAAATAAGTCCGTATGCCGTTATCCATGCTAAAATAACAAATGAAATAGGAATGTAATAAGCATTATTTTCGGGTCGAGCAAGGAAATATACCGTGATGAAGTATAAGAAGGTAAAAGCAAAAATGACGGCTAATGTTTCAACACTACCCCCAAGTGACATAAAAACAATAGATATGCATAGTAGAACCCAATAGCGGAATGAATGATAAAAAACAAGATTAACAAAACATAAATATAAAGGAAACCAAACAATTACATCGGTTATGGGATGAATGGGATTAAAAAATAGATGCCCGCTGACTTGAAATAGTATCGCAATAAATAATCCTATGGAGGGTAAGAGTCCCAAAGATATAGCCAGAAGATAGACCCCAATACCGGCCACTATCATTTTTAACCATATGCTAATGTAAATGGACTTCCATAGAGGTAAGAAATAAAAGGGAATGCTGAAAATAGAAAAACAACGGGATTCCCATCTCGCAAGAAAAGGAGTACCTGGCCCGGAAGTATTGTCCCATAATAGAGAGGACAGACTTTTTACCTGCGACATATAAAGGTAATCGGATAGATATTTTGAACTATCTGTGATTGTATCTGTGTTATAGTTCCCATTGTTGATTATTTTCCCCTCTACCCATAAGGGGCTATAATATAAAGAAGTATAGTTCCCTGGTATTTGGTTTAAGGAAAAATCTATTACCAATATTACCAGAGGGAATAAAAGTAAGAAGAGACAGACTGATAAATGGTCTCTCTTAAAATGTGCTGTTGAATTCTGGTTCATGTTCGTCATGTAATCATTATAAAGGATTTATAGTATCAATCCCAAAAAATGAGGCTCTATACTTTTTGTTTATTTCTTTGCCGGGCTGTGAATACTCATTCCATAATAGTCTTCACTGGCTTCCATTAATACTTCGGATAAAGTAGGATGAGTGAAGATTGTTTCGGCTAATTCTTCGACAGTGCTTTCCAATTTCATAGCAACACTTGCCGTTGCTATCATTTCTCCCGCCTCGGGTCCTAAAATATGAACACCTAAAATTTCATCTGTACGAGCATCCCCTACTATTTTTAGCATACCTTCTGGTTCTCCAATAGCATGTGCTCTACCATTTGCAGAAAAGAGGAATTTTCCTGTTTTTACAGAGTAACCCTGTTCTTTTGCCTTCGCTTCTGATAGTCCGACACTTGCTAGTTCCGGGAATGTAAATGTACAGGCGGGAAGAATACGGTAATCCATTCGTTTATTTCCCCCTGTGGCATTTGTGCTTGCTACGATACCTTCATTAGAGGCACCATGGGCTAACCATGTGCGGTCAATAACATCACCAATTGCATATACTCCCGGAACCCCTGTCTCCATCTTTTCATTTACAGTAATTCCCCCTTTTTTGTTGATTTTGAGTGCACTACGAAGAGGTTCCTGTATACAATCGGAATTGCATTTCATCCCTACACATACCAGAACAAGGTCAACTGAAATTTCAACATTTTTGCTTCCTTCAATAGAAAGAGTAATATCTGTGTCTTTTATTTTTGCCTCTTTTAATTTGCTCCCTGTATAAACTTGAATGCCTTCTTTTTTGAATATAGATTCCAATCTTTTTGCAAGTTCTTCATCTTCCTTAGGAAGTATATGAGGTAGCATTTCAATGAGATGTATTTCTGCTCCAAAGCTGTTCCAGATGCAGGAAAATTCGCATCCAATAGCACCAGCTCCAATAATACCTATTCGTTTAGGTATTTCAGTTAGTTCCAGAGCCTGTGAACTATCAATGATTTGTTTTTTGTCAAATGGTAAGATAGGTAATTCAATGGGTCTTCCACCTGTGGCTATTATAAGGTTTTTTGATGTAATTCGTTTCCCATCCACAGTAACCTCATTGGGTTGATGGATAGTGGCTTCACCTTTAATCCAGTCAATATGGTACGATTTAAAAAGTCGTTCAATACCTCCTGTGTTTAAGGAAATGACTTTATTTTTCCGCTGTTTCAATTGGTTTAAGTCTAATTGTGCATTATCAACATGAATACCGAATTCATCTGCTTTTTTAAACTTGCGATAAAGTCCTGCGGTATTGAGTAATGTTTTTGTGGGGATACAACCAATATTTAGACATACGCCACCTAAATATTTTTTTTCAACCACGGCTGTTTTTGCACCTCTTTGTGCGGAACGAATTGCTGAAACATATCCACCTGGACCCGCACCTATTACAACAACATCATAATCAGCCATTATTTTTTCTCCTTATCTTTTACTGTTATTACATAAAATCTGCCGATTCTAATATTTCACGGAATCTACCCATAAATTGTCCACCTAATGCCCCATCTATTACGCGATGGTCACAAGACATTGTAACTTTCATTATAGGACGAATGAATATACCACCGTCAACAACTACAGGACGGTCTTTCATCTGTCCAACCGCCAGTATAGCACTATCAGGTTGGTTTATAATCGCTGTAAAATGGTCTACTCCATAAGGTCCTAAATTCGATACTGTAAATGTATTGCCTGTGTAGTCATCGGGTAGTAATTTGTTATTTTGTGCTTTTGTAATAAGTTCTTTTGCTTTTTTTGCAAGCCCTTCTAAAGATAATTCCTGTGCTTTTTTGATTACTGGAACAATTAAACCCTGAGGTAATGCAACAGCAACTCCTAAATTAACATCCGGCATCTGGATAATACAATCACCACCCCATTGTACATTTACAGATGGAAACTCACGAAGTGTCCTTACGGCTGCATAAAGAACAATATCGTTAAAAGATACTTTAAAGGGTAGTTTCCCGCGTAAAATTTTTGCATTGGTCATATCAATTTCAACAGTTATATAATAGTGTGGTGCAATGTGCATACTTTGTCCCATCCGCTCTGCAATAATTTTCCGCATGGGTGTTAGCGGTATTTTTTGCATGGTAATGGGCAATGCAGAAGGAGTAGTTTCTTGAAAAGTGGATACTTTTGCCTTTTCAATAT
This sequence comes from Candidatus Hydrogenedens sp., assembly GCA_035378955.1. Taxonomy (NCBI): domain Bacteria; kingdom Pseudomonadati; phylum Candidatus Hydrogenedentota; class Candidatus Hydrogenedentia; order Candidatus Hydrogenedentales; family Candidatus Hydrogenedentaceae; genus Candidatus Hydrogenedens; species Candidatus Hydrogenedens sp. Next base: position 9,594 of record DAOSUS010000074.1, read on the forward strand.
CTTCCTTTATAATTTTTCCATGAGGTCCCGAACCTACAATATTTTGTAAATTAATCCCTTCCTGTTCTGCCAATTTTCGGGCTACGGGTGTTGCCTTGGCTTGTGATTGTATAGCATTTTCAACATCAGAGGACATAATTCTTCCACCGACACCAGAACCCTGAATATTTTGCAAAGGAATATTATGAGTTTCGGCAACTTTTTTTGCTCTTGGAGATGCGATAATATCTCCTGAAGTTGCAATAGGTTGAGGTGAAATAGTGGGTGCAGAAGGAATTGTAGTGGGTGCTTCTTCTTTAATTTTGGATTTTTCTTTAATCTCCGATTTCGGTGATACTCCTGGGCATGTTCCTTGTGTATATTCTGCAGGGATTGCTTCGTTTTTATCTCCTATTAGTGCAACAACAGTTAATACAGGTATCTCAATTCCTGCTTCCACCAATATTTTCAAAAGTGTTCCACTTGCAGGAGATTCAAACTCAATTTCTGCTTTATCGGTTTGAACAGTAAATAAAGATTCTCCTTCTTTAACCTCATCACCTTCTTGTTTGAGCCATTGAACAATCATAGCTTCTTCTACCGTCTGTCCTAACTTGGGCATTTTTACTTCAAACATGGGTTTATCCTTCTGTTGATGTTTTTATAACCAGTTTTTATCTTTTAGTTTTTTAATTGCTTCCATTATCAAATTAAATAGGGGACTTGTTTCCTCTACCTTGCAAATTTCTTTTAATACCCCCTCAACGCCGTTTAGATTTTTTATTTGCTTCAATTTTTGAGAGGATTCATCGTCGCCATTATAGAATATAGCCCCTGCTATCCCTATAGAAATATTTTCAGGAGTTATTCCCGCTTTCAGACAATACATTGCAGAACCGATTAACCGTTCTCCCATACTTAGCTTTCGGATAGGGTCTCTTGCTACGCGTTCTATTTGGTCTCCTAAATGTTTATTCCTATATCTTTTTAATAGGTCGTTGATATATTCTTCAAGTTCGGGAAAAGGAAGACCATCTAATTTACTAATGGCTTTTGCACTTTCAATGCCTGCATTTTTTGCTATTGTATATATTTCATTATCTTCGATGGCTTCCCAGATAAATTTATAGCCCCTTAGATTTCCCAGATAGGCACATACAGCATGAGTAAGATTATGAATATATAATTTTCGATGAACATACCCAGAAAAAGGACGACATAGTTTCATCCCTTTAATTTCGGGAATATCTCCTTTAAATGCATCTGCATCTACGGGAAGTTCACAATATTCTTCAACCCGAACTAATAAAGGATGTTTCTGTTTATCCTGTTCTGTGATAATAGGAACCATCCTCCCAATAGATGCTTCAACCAATCCTATATGTTTTTCAAAAGATTTTAGAAGATGTTTGGGAAGATGTGAGGTTATTTCGTGATAAAAAGTATTCTTAGGTTCTGGGAGGTTTTCACAAATTATAATATTGAGAGGCTTTATAAATTTTTCCTCTAATCTTTTGGTAATTCCAATGGAGAGAATCTCTGCGACAGCCGATACCCCTTTTGCTCCTACTGCTGTTGCAATGATGTCAGATTTTTGAACAGCCTCTGCCACTTTTTCTTTTTCAGAAAGTAAAAGAGCCGATATGTCCTCGACAAATATAGTATATGTTTTTTCCCCCACAATCTTTATTGGGTATTTCTTTGTTTTATTTATTTGTTCAACAAGTTCAGGAACAACATCTATAAAAAGAGTATGATACCCACTTTCATAAAAAAGTTGGCCTAAGAAACCTCTGCCTATATTTCCTGCACCGAATTGCAGAGATAATTTCATAAAAATATCCTTACAAAAATAGATAACACATCATAATATATAAGGTTGGATTTGGTATTATATCATAGTTATAATTTACGATGTAGTCTGGATGACTTATTATCTTAAAGAATTAAAATGTGATATGAATAAACTAATTATTGGAGGAAAATAAAATGAAGAAAGTAGGATTTGGAATTATCGGTTGTGGAAATATTGGTCCTGTTCATGCGGCCGCAATAAATGCCATTTCTAATGCAAAATTGGTTGCCGTTTCAGATGTTGTTGAAAAGAACGCAATGAAATTAGCAAGCCAATATAATGCGGAACCCTATACGGATTATAAAAAGATGTTAGAACGGAAAGATATTCAAGCCGTTTGTATTTGTGTTCCCAGTGGTCTGCGCGCAGAAATAGCAGAAAACTGTGCTATGGCAGGAAAACATATCCTTTCGGAAAAACCTTTGGAAGTAACCACCCAACGGATTGACCGTATTATTAAAGCCACCGACAAATACGGTGTTCTTTTGGGTTGTATTTTTCAGAGTCGTTTTGCAGAAGGTTCGCGATTGGTTAAGCAGGCAATAGAGCAGAATCGTTTTGGTAAGTTGGTTTTGGGTGATGCCTATATTAAATGGTTTCGTTCTAAAGAATATTATGCCAGCGCCTCATGGAGAGGAACATGGAAATTGGATGGTGGAGGTGCCTTAATGAATCAAGGAATACATCAAATTGATTTGCTCCTCTGGTTTATGGGTCCCGTGAAGAGAGTATATGCTCAAACGCAATGTATTGCTCATGAAGGATTAGAAGTTGAAGATTTAGCCACAGCCACTCTCGAATTTCAGAATGGCGCGTATGGGGTAATAGAAGGAAGTACAGCTATTTGGCCTGGACATCCGGCGCGTGTAGAAGTCCATGGCTTTGAAGGTAGTGCTGTACTTGAAGATGGGAAACTTATTTTCTGGAAATTTAATAAGAGAAAGCCTATTGATACAAAGGTAGAGCAATCTATGGCTAAGGAGTCAGAATTGGGTTCAGGTGCCAGTGACCCGCTATCTGCCTTAAAAATTGAGGGACATCGTCGTCAGATTGAAGATTTTGCCCAAGCAATATTAAAAGGTCGCAAACCTGCTGTTGATGGTAGAGAAGGAAGAAATGCGGTTGAACTTATAGAAAAAATTTATAAATCTGCCCGTCTTGGCAAACCCATTAATTTATAGTTGACCCCGTCAAGTCTAATGGTTTTATTAAACGATGAAGAAAAAATTTCTGATATTTATAAGTGTATTTATTTTAGTCGGTATTTCCCGATGTATTTTTGCTTCGGATAATAGTAAAGATGTTTCTTTAACTCAAGAAGAATTATTGGTTCAGGTGGGTCCCGAAAAAATAACCAAATCCGATTACAATGCTTATATGCAGTATCGCCAAATCGAATTAAAAAAAAGAGGGCTTTTGTTTTCTCCTCAGGATGTTCAGAATTTTCAAAAGAAAGTTCTGGATGAAATTGTTGAACAAACCATGATTTTTCTGTTAGCTCTACGAGAGAATATAGTTTGTTCCGATGAAATGTTTAATAATATCTATAAAGAAGGTATATCTTTATTGGGAGGAGAAGAGGAATACCATCGCTGGTTAAAATCGTGTAATCTTACAGATGAATATATAAAAGAGCAAATCAAGAAAAAGAATATTGTTGAACAATATATTCAAAGTATTGAAAAAACGGTTTCTGTCACTGATAAAGAAGTAGAAGAAACATATCAAAATTATGTTAAATTGGGATGGGCAAAAAGAAATACAGATACTTATGATTTCGCAAATATTCTAATTATAGATTTTATAGGGGATTCCGAAAAGGAGAAACAAATAAATGCGATATACAAGCGTATTCAAAAAGGTGAAGATTTTTTCCTCCTGGCTCAACAATTTTCAGAAGATTCTTTTTCAAGGAAGCAGGGATATTGCTATTATGAAATGCCCTTAAAACAGGTATTGCCAGAAGTAAAACATTATTTAGTAATGTGCCCTGTGGGGAGTGTCTCTCCACCATTTAGAACCCGCAATGGATGGAATATTTTGAAAATTCTGTCAAAGAACACTCCTGGGACAATACCATTTCAAAAAATGAAACAAGGAATATACCATGAACTTATAAATAAGAAGGTAAGAGAAATTCTGAAACAGGAGTTGGAAAAACTTCAGAAAGAAATCAATATAACTTATTATTCAAACTATAAATAACGGGACTTTTGTTATGCCTAAAAAAAATATTCTTATATTGGGTGGAGGAATGATTGTTCATGACCAAATTCTTCCCAGTTTATATCATTTGCAAAGAATGGGAGAGATAAGCAAAATTTCTGTTTGTGCAAGACATACTACACCTTTAAAATTTTTACAGGAAAGTCCAACTATTAAAGAAGCTTTCCCCGAACAGATGTTTGAATCTTTTCCCCCTTTGGATACCCCCGAGGACAAATATTATCCAGAACTATACAAAGAGGCAATTAAAACTTTATCGCCTCGCCAATGCGTTTTTATTGCGTTACCAGACCACTTACATTATCCAGCTATTATGGAAGCACTTGACCATGAACAGCATGTAATCTGTGTCAAACCCCTTGTTCAGACTTATAAACAACTTGTGGAAATTGAAAAAATAGCAAAAGAAAAAATGCTTTTTGTAGGGGTAGAATATCACAAACGATTTGATATTCGTTCACTTTTAGCAAGAAAGAATTATCAAAAAGGGTTATTCGGAGAATTTATAATTGGCGAAGCGAAAATGATTGAGCCTTATTATTATCGCCAAAGTAATTTTCAAAATTGGTTTACCTGTGATATTTCTGACCCTTTTACTTATGTTGGCTGTCATTATGTAGACCTTGTTACTTTTATAACAGGGTTAAGACCGGTCTCTGTTTCTGTCGTTGGCATAAAAAGAACATTCCCTAACGGGAATGAGGGTTATCTATGGTCTCATGGTAGGGTAACTTATGAGAATGGGGGAATTTTATCTGTAATCAATGGCTTGGGTTATCCTGATATTGGAGGGGGCAGCAACCAGCAAGGGTTAGAATTATACTTTGAGAGTGAGAATAGCACAACGACTTTGAAACATGATGACCAATTTCGTGGGGTGAGTTATAGTATTAAAGAAGAAATGACGGAACACAAGAAAAAATTTTATACGATTAATACAGATTATTTCCGTTTAGTCCCCTGGAACGGTCCTGGATTAAAACCTGTAGGGTATGGCTATACTTCAATAGAGGAATTAGTACGGTGTGTGAAGAGAATTGATAGTATTGATGATAGACAAAAGAAATTAGAAGAAATAGAAAGAATAGATAACTTAGGAATTATTGCCACTCCCAAAAATTCATTTTATAATGAGTTGGTAAATGAAGCAGCAAGATTATCTATAGCACAAAATGGACGGGTTTATTCTATTAATTATAATGCAGAGGTTCCTACAGTTTTCCCTGGCTGAAGAAAAAAAACCAATCGGAAAAAATTAGCGTCGGTATCTAATTTATAGATACCGACGCTTTTGTAGTATTTATTGAAATACTAAAACTCACTGGATGTCAAAATCCCAACAAGATCAGCCATAGGCCTGTTCACAGGAGCCGGCTCACATTCGCCATATCTCTGGAACTGCACATGGCCATCCATGTATAGGACATTTGAACCGCCAGGAATATGGTTATATGCCGCAGGATTGGTTGATAGTTGGTCAAACATAATCCAAACGGAGCTTTGGGCTTGTGCTGATGCTGCGGGATTGTTTATATCTGTAATTAGGAATCTTTCAATACCTTCACGAAGACGATACACTGTAGAACCGCCACCATTACCTATACCTTGGGGAACAGAGATATCTTTATCAAAAGGAGGAAGAATTCCGAAAGGAATTTGTTTAATATCTCCATAATCGCGGAGTGCTTCCTCGACTACACGATCTAATGCAGACCCTAATTGTGTGGAAACTTCAGTGCTCATATCTATTTGAACACGGAGTATGGAAATCAACATTCCTAAATAAGGAAAACTACTTAAGGCTGAGACAGGGTC
>DAOSUS010000075.1 GCA_035378955.1 Candidatus Hydrogenedens sp.
AAAAGATTTGGATTATAGTATTCCTTTTATACCGAACTATCAGGGCAAAATTATATTGTCCGATTTATCGGATATCTCTCGGAAAATAGGGTTACCTATTTTAGGAATACTACCTGTTTATTATCCCGGTTTCGAAGTGTATATGGATTTTGGGAAAGGAAAAATTATTTGGCAATTAATATCCACGCAAAAAAGGGTAAAGACAAAAGATATTTTTTGCGAAAAAATGTTTTTTTCCTCTGAAAGTGCAATGCCCCAAATTCCTATTACTCTCAATAATAAGATTGCTGTTGTCGCTAATATTGATTTTGCACGGAACGAATATATTATTTTTCCTATGAGTTTTGTCAATGAAAGGTCTTTAATAGCAGGAGATAGTAAATTTGTTCACTTTTGTAATAAAAAGATTATTCAGTATTTCCGATTAAAAACATTACGGTTAGGTAATCAAAAATTTGAAAATCTTCTTTCCGTTTCAGTGCCGGGAGAAAAAGAAATTTCTCTGGGAATTTCTTTCTGGAAACAGTTTGCACTCAAAATGAACTATGAAGAAGCGGAAATATGTTTCTTAAAGATGAATATTTCTAATGAAAAGGAATGGGCGGGAACAGGTATATTGCTCGATTATTACAATGACCAAGGTTGGGTTATTGGTGTTATTGAAAATTCTTCTGCTTGGCAGAATAATCTAAAAGGAGGTGAAACTCTTATAAAAATAAATGAATGGGATATTAAATCCTTAAATGCAGCTCAGATTACACATCTGTTAAATTTGCCCGCAGGAGCAGAAGTGGTTTGTGTAGTGAAGGATTTATCAAATGAAATAAAAAGTATAAATTTAATATCGCAAAAGATACTTTGATTAGAAATTCTTTGTCTTCTCTAAAAAAAATGAGGTGCCGGTAGGGGGCGACCGGCACCTCTATAAATTTTAACTCTGAGGGGGGTCAGAGTTAAGGAGAGGTAGCAGAGTTGCGGAGAAGCGGAAGAGAGGATTCCCGGCCGGGGTAAACCGGGATATCAGTTATTCCGGAGAGAGAGAGATGCACTGCAGTGGTAATGGGAGGACAACCACTGGCAGCTATTTTATGTACTTCGCTATGTGTTGGATTCAATTGAACCTTGATGTGTAGTAGTAGCATAGGGAACACATTCACAACTCTGCTACCAACACATATATTATAACATAGACAATGTGTAAATACAAGTGCTTATTATATATATAAATTTTGAAATATATACTTTAAACCTAATTTAAATATTTGTTTTTTAAATACTTATGATTTACAAAAAAAATATTATAAAAAAATAAATAAATATGATTTGATTTTTCTAAATGAAATGCCAAAACAAACATAAAAATAATTGTTATTTAGATAACAAATAAATAATTGTCTTAAAAATTGAAGGAAATAAGGATAAACAAAAGATAAAGAGAAACTCTATAAAAATTGAAAATTTTAGTTAAAATTAAGTTTTTTTATTTTTAAGAAATTTTTTAATGGATTTAATGACAGTGGCTAAAACTTTGAGTCTTGCAAAGAGTTTGTCATTCCCTTCAACAATAGTCCATGGAGCATAGACTGTTGATGTCCTATCAATCATATCGGATACCGCTTCTTCATAATCTTTCCATTTTGCTCTATTACGCCAATCCTCCTCTGTAATTTTCCATTGTTTGAAAGGATTGGATTGACGCTCTTCAAATCTTTTTAATTGTTCCTCCGGAGATATATGTAACCAGAACTTAATAATAACGGCTCCCCATTTTGCTAATTGCAATTCAAATTCATTGATTTCACTATATCCACGCATCCAATCTTTGGGTTGAGCAAAACCTTCTATTCGCTCAACCAACACTCTTCCATACCAGGAACGGTCGTAGATAGTAAAGTGTCCCGCTTTAGGTAGTGCTTTCCAAAACCTCCATAAATGATGATGTTTTTTCTCCTCACCTTGTGGCGCCCCTATGGGAATTACTTCGTAGCCACGGGGGTCTAATTCGTTAACCAATCTTTTTATAGCTCCTCCTTTTCCCCCAGCATCCCAACCTTCGAACATGATTACTACAGGTATTCTTTCCTTAAAACAGATAGATTGTAACCTCCGTAATTCTTTCTGTAGTTTGGGAAGTATTTCATTATATTGTTCTCGAGGAACAGATTGGGATAAATCAACTTCTTTTAGTGGGTCTGTTTGTCGTGGTGCTATTGGATATGTGGGGATACTTAATCCATTTTTTAATGTATTATCCCATTTTGAAAGCAGGATATTACCTGCCTCTGCAATACAGTATCTTTCATCCATAGCAGGAATAATATTCCATGGTGCTATATCTGTATATGTTTCTTGCAATACAATATTTATAATTTTATATAAATCATCATACGCTTTTAATAATTCCTTATTTTTCCCTTTGGCTCTCCATTGGAAATCCGGGTCCTTTTCAAGCTTTTCAAAACGCTTTTTTTGCTCTTTTTTAGGGATATGCAAAAAGAATTTAATAAGTAAATTTCCATCCTCAATAAGATGTCGTTCAAAGGTTAAGATTTCTTCTAATTCAGAGCGGATTTTACTTGAACTCCAACCCTCTTTCTGTGCCTCTAATATAAGAGGCCAATACCAACTATGGTTAAAAAAGGCTATATCCCCGTAACCCGGTAATTTGTTCCAAAAACGCCAGAGGTAAGGATGTAATTTTTCTTCTCTCGTAGGTTTGGTTATGTTATGCACCCAATAACCCCTGGGGTCAAGATTTAACAATAGGTGATTCAATAATGTCCCTTTTCCAGAGGTATCCCAACCTTCTATTAATATAATTGTTGGTATATTTTTTTGTCTCAATTCTCTCTGAAATGTTCCTAACGATAATTTCCATTGGTCTGTTATCTGTTTGAACTGTTCTTTTGTCATACGAGCATTCAAATCTACTTTGTCTAACATAATGAGTTTTCCTTGTTATTTCAGTTTTAAATCTAATATTTGATTATCTTCGAAGGCAATGGATTTCCTTTTGAATCCGTTATCCGTAATGTATAGCCCCAGAACCGTTTATTATTTGTAATTTTCATGAGGATATTATAAGTTCCTTTTTCAAAGGTTACAGGAATTATTGTCTTATCCGGTACTACAGAAGATTCCCCAAAATATTCAAAGATTAAATCTTTTTGCTTTTCGTTTATTAACCACACCTTAACAGCATCATTATAACCAAATCGTATTTGAGCAGAAACAGGTTGAAGAACTTCAATGGCACATAGTGCATAAGCACAGGCTCCTTCCTGTTGCCCAAAAATTTTATTAAGGTCCATAGATATTTTATTGTTCTCTATAGATAATATTTTCCAGTCCGTTGCATTTATATCCATTTCAGGGGGAAATTCTTTTTCGTGCGTTTCTTTAAAATTCTCTGCATGGAAAGGTCCTGCTACTTTCCAACGAGTAATTGGATTAAATAATGAGTAAAAAGATACTTCTTCTCCTTGAAGATATTTTTTCCCTATTTCCCATAAGTAATCGTAAGCGTGTTCGTAGTTATTAAGTGGAGCCGTTTGAAAACGGGGAATATCATCAGGACCTACGGGAAACGGCATGTAAGTAAAACCTGTTTTTTGCTGTAATGATTGAAAATCTCTTTTATTCAACAATTGAATTTTTTCTTGAAAGGAACTATCAGAAACAGGTTCTTTCTGTTTCAGTATTTGGACATAGTTTTCTAAAGGCTCTTCCCCTTCAAACAATTCCGCCTGACGACCTAATAACTGCTCATAACAATTATGACTGTAAATCCAGTGGTATTTTTTAGACGCAGATATATGAAGGGCGTATAATTGTTTTAATTCCGCTGTGGTAAGTCCTGCCTTATGACCATTATCATAATCATATCCCAAGGGCCATATCCCCGGTGCTATGGAACATTTTTCTTTCCAATATTTTTTAGCCCTGGGAGATAAATAGGTAAGAAAGATTTGGTCTATCCCTGCAATATATGTGAGAACTTCATCAGGATTTTTCAGACGATAAGTATGTTCAATACAATAATGAAGTCCTCCTGGAGCATTTTTCTTTGCTAATTCTTCAATCCATGTTAAGTGAATAATGAGTCCAAGGCTTAACCCTTGCTCTGGAAAAGTTAAGAATACCATATCGGGAAATACATTATATATGGTGTTAATTAAATCAGCACTTCTTTCCTTCACTTTTTTAATAAGGTCTTTTCGAGTGTAGGTATCATATTTATATCCCTCCCAATTAAAATAATATTGTTCCCAAATATATTCTATGTCGATGGCAAATCCTGTGCAGCCTGTCTCTTTGGCAAATATAGCGAATTGCCGAAAGTTATGTAGTACATTTTCCCATTGTAAATCATCAAACCAATTTAAATGATGGTCAAATGAAATTTTGAGAAAGGTTTCAGAACCTATTTTTTTACAAATGTTATTGGCTTCAACGGCTTTCTTAAAATTATCATCATCTTTTCCAATAGTCCACGGTTTTTTGTCATTTGCCCAAATGTTATCACTCCATTCACGGGCTATATAATCAAGGAAGAAAGCATTGACACCATTTTTTTTCCATAATTCTGCATCTTTTATAATCTGTTCTGGAGAAGCAGAAAAAAGAATTGTTTTAGGTGGTGCAGAATGGATTAAATCATTATCAGGTATAGAAAGTGAAAAAATCGGGATAGTTAGTAGTAACAAAAAATAGCCCATACACTATTCCTTACGTTTTCATATATTTTACTATTTTTCACAATGGAAAAAAAATAAAATGCAGATATATTTTTTACAGATATATTTAAGCAAAATATAAACCCAAAGCAAAATAGTATATAAGTATATAAATAGGATATGTAGAATATAGTATATTATCCTTTTGAATATATAGAACTTTTATAGTTATAATTAAGGCTTATACAAATATGTATTTTTTAGTTTAATTAAATGATTTATTATTTAAAATTAAAGTATTAGAATTACAGTAATGAAAGAAAAAACAGATAGAGCCGTTGAAGAATTAAAACTTCTTCTTGAGATAAGTGAAATATTAGACCGTAGTTATGACCTTCGGGAGGAACTATATCCTGTTTTACGGGCTATATCAAATCATACGGGGATGTTAAGAGGCACAATAACTTTACTTGATAAAGATAGAGGAGAACTAAGAATAGAGGCTGCTTATGGGCTTTCAGGCGAAGAATTAGAAAGAGGAGTATATAAAGTAGGTGAAGGAATTATTGGTAAAGTTGCCCAAATGGGAAGACCTATGGTTATTTCTAAAATATCTGCAGAACCCATGTTTTTAAATAAAACTGGCTCAAGAAAAAATTTACAAAAAGAAGAGATTTCATACATTTGTGTACCTATAAAAATTGAAAATTTAGTTTTAGGGACACTTAGTGCCGATAGAATTTATTCCGATGATGTTTCCTTAGATGAGGATTTGCGTGTTCTTACGATTATTGCATCCATGATTGCTCGTGCCGTTCGGTTGCGATTAAAAAATGAACAAGAGAGGGAGGCACTACTTCTGGAGAATGCGAGACTTCAAGAAGAATTAAAAAAAAGATTTCGCCCCTCTAATATGATTGGTAGTTCCGGGGCTATGCAAAAAGTTTACGATTTAATACAGCAGGTATCCATGACAGAAGCGACAGTGCTAATTCGTGGAGAGAGTGGCACAGGTAAAGAGTTGGTGGCTTATGCAATACATTTTAACAGCCATCGTGCTTCGGGACCGTTCATTAAAGTAAATTGTTCTGCTTTGCCGGAGACTGTTGTAGAAAGTGAATTATTTGGACATGAGAAAGGAGCATTTACAGGAGCATATCAGCAAAGAAAAGGGAGATTTGAGATGGCACATGGGGGTACGATTTTCTTAGACGAAATTGGAGATATGCCTCTTTCAACACAGGTAAAATTACTCCGTGTATTACAGGATAAAACTTTTGAGCGAGTAGGAGGAAGTGAAACAATTCGCGTGAATGTCCGTATTATTGCGGCGACAAATCGCGATTTGGAAAAATTAGTTCAAGAAGGTAAATTTCGCGAAGATTTATACTATCGCTTAAATGTTTTCCCTATTTTTCTTCCACCTTTAAGAGAAAGAAAAACAGATATTTTGGAATTAGCCAATTACTTTGTTGAAAAATACAGTCGTGAGAATAATAAATATGTCCGTCGAATATCTACCCCTGCTATTGATATGCTTATGAGTTATCACTGGCCGGGCAATGTTCGTGAGTTAGAAAATATTATTGAGCGGGCTGTAATTTTAACTACCGATGATGTTATCCATGGACATTATTTGCCTCCTACGCTTCAGACAGCCGAAGCTTCCAATACAATAATGAAGGGAAAATTGGAGGAAACATTAGAACGCGTTGAACGAGAAATGATTATTGAAGCATTAAAAAATGCAAAAGGGAACAAAGCAAAGGCAGCGAGGGAATTAGGTATCACGGAAAGAATTATGGGTTTACGAGTGCAAAAACTTGGAATTGACCCAAAAAATTATAAACCACAAAGAACAAGCCGTTCATTAAAAATGCAGTAAATAGGAATAATATCTATGAGCGAATTTCGAGGCACAACAATTATTGCGGTTCGTCGTAATGGAACAGTTGCTATGGCTGGAGATGGACAGGTTACTCTGGGCGATACTATTGTTAAAGGAACAGCCATAAAAATAAGAAGATTGTATGGAGGGAAAATCCTCGCTGGATTTGCTGGCTCTGTTTCCGATGCTTTTGCTTTGTTTGAACGGTTCGAAGGGAAATTAGAAGAATATCGTGGAAATTTAACTCGTTCTGCTGTAGAGTTAGGAAAATTGTGGAGAACCGATAAATATCTAAGACAACTCAATGCTATGTTGATTGTGTGCAATAAAGAAGAAATATTATTAGTATCCGGAACAGGAGAAATTATAGAACCTGATGACGATATTCTTGCTATTGGTTCCGGGGCCGGTTTTGCTTTAACCGCAGCAAGGGCTCTAATGAAGTACACAAACTTATCTGCAGAGGAGATTGCTTTAGAGTCTTTGAAACTTGCTTCTCAAGTGTGTATATATACTAATGAAAATATAAAAGTTGAAGTTTTATAAAAATTTTTTCAAAAAAATTTTTGTTGTTATAAAAAGTAAGAAAAAACGACTTATATAAAACCCGCATAAATTGAGGCTAAAAATAATATTCAAAAAAAAGTAAAAAAAAATTTGCGTTTTAAATATAATTTTGTTCATTATCAAAATAATTACAATTGAATAGCGAACAAGAGGAAAGAGCAATGAACTGTATTCATTGCAAAAACTTTCCTCATAAAATAAAACAGTAGGAGATACAACATGGCCGCTGCAAAGAAACCCGCTGCAAAGAAAGCTCCGGCAAAGAAACCGGCTGCAAAGAAAGCTCCGGCAAAGAAAAAGTAGTTAACAAAAAGTGATGTTCAATACATCACAAAATGCTTTCTCTCCTGGCCTGCAATTAAAAATAATTGCAGGCCATATTATTTTTAGAGAAATGGAGTAATACAGTATGTTTCGTAATCGTGAAAAAGAGATATTATTAAAATGCTTGAACAAAGCTATACAAAATTCTGCTCCCGGGGCTGTTGCGTATGTAGGGAAAAATAATGAAGTATTGTTTTTTGATTGTGTCGGTAAATGTGCAATATTGCCTTCTGAAGAAGAAATGAGAAAAGATACTATTTTTGACCTTGCTTCTTTAACCAAAGTGATAGCCACAACGACTTCTGTTTTGCTTCTTTATCAACAAGGGAAAATAAATTTAAGTGACCCTGTTTCTAAATATATTTCTGTCCCTAATTTTAATAAATTTTCAATAAGACACCTATTAACCCACAGTTCTGGTTTAATCGGATATGAAGAATGGTATAAAGAAATTTTCTCATTTGAAGATATATTAATCAGACTTTCAAAAACAGAATTGTTATTTGAGCCCGGGACAAAACATTTATATTCCGATTTTGGGTTTATGCTTCTTGCCCACATTGTAGAATTGGTTAGTGGAGAACATTTCGACCAATTTTGTAAAAAAAACATATTTTTGAAATTAAATATGAATACCACTTTTTTTAATGTTCCAGAGGAGTATAAAAATAGATGTGCCCCTACAGAAAAATGTGTGTGGCGAAACCAAATAATGCGTGGTGAGGTCCACGATGAACATGCATACGCAATAGGAGGAGTGGCAGGGCATGCAGGATTGTTCTCAACAGCAGAAGATTTATCCCAATTTTGTAGAGGGATAATGAATGGATATATTCTTGAACATGATGTAATTGAGGAAATGGCTACATGCAGAATAATTCCTAACTATCCATGGCAGGTATTAGGCTGGAAAACAGACCCGTTTTGGGAAAGTATTGAAGGACAACTTCCCTTCCGTTCTGCTTTAGGACACACGGGTTTTACAGGTACCTGTATGTGGTGGGATAGAAAGTCAGGGTATTATGCAATCTTATTGAGTAATTCGTGCCATCCCAGCAGGAAGACACGAGACAATCGAAAACTTAGAAAAACTTTTTATAATTCGGTTGCATTATTGATAGCCCCGGAGAAGATAAATGTTCATTGTGGAATAGATGTTTTACTTCGAGATGATTTTAAACCAATAAAAAATTCTTCCGTTACTTTATTTACAAACACTTCAGCAAGGGACATTCTTGGACACACTACATTGGATATATTTTCAACAACTGAGAATATAAAATTAAAATACATTATTTCTGCTGAGCATGGTTTGCAACTAAGTGAAGAGGCAGGTAAATCCGATAAGCAGAGACAATGGAAAGATAAACAAATTATAGATATATATGCTGAAAACACAAGTATTGATTGGCAACGAATATTAAAACAGATAGATTGGGTAGTAATAGATATACAGGATATCGGAAGTAGATACTATACCTATATTTATTCGTTATCACAATTAATGAAAATCTGCAATCAATATCATAAAAAAATGATAATATTAGACCGACCCAATCCTTTAGGAGGTGAAATCATAGAAGGTTTCTTACCCGACAAAGAATACTTAGGAGAAGTATGTTGGGGGAATGTCCCCATTCGTCATGGACTTACTATAGGTGAATCTGCATTATACTTAAAACAGACTAATGCTAAACTAAAATCTTTAGAATTATATGTAATTAAAATGGACGGATGGTTTTATGATTTACAATATCCCAATCTGGATTTACAATGGTTTTCACCTTCTCCGAATATTCCATCATTTGAATCAGCGTTATGTTATGTTGGGACATGTTTATTTGAGGGGACAAATATTAGTGAAGGACGAGGAACGCAAAATCCATTTCAAATAATTGGTGCCCCGTGGTTAAATTCCAATTTAATATTATCATCTCTTTCAGAAAATTTTAAGAAAGGTTTTGATATAAAGCCATGTTCATTCAAACCCATGGCTGTTCTTGGTAAGGCAACAAATCCCAAATATGTAAACGAATTATGCAATGGTTTATACCTTGAAGTAAAAGATTTTAATCAGGCAAGACCTTTTATGTTAACTTTAGAATTACTTCGATTAATTAAACTACATCATTCGGAACATTTTGAATTCAACAATCATTTCGAAAAACTTTCAGGCACTTCTTTTTTAAAAGCCGTGATAGAAGAAAAAAAATTAGAATATAATCTAGATAAAGAAAATAAAGTTCAGAAATATCTCGCTTCCCGACCTTATTTATACACAAAATATACAGATGAAAGGAAATCTATTGAGAATATATAAAACAAGGACAAAATTTAGATGATATTCAGTAATGCATCTAACATTCGGTCTGTTACTGTAATAATCCTTGTAGATGCTTCAAAAGCCCTTTGAAATAGCATTAAATTTGTAACCTCTTCATCCAGATTTACACCGGAGACTTCCTGCCTGCGTCGGTTAAAATCGTTTATAAACGAACGCTCCATTTCTAACACATCTGAATTGGCTCTTGCATTTATACCTATCTGGACAATCATGGATTGATAATATTCATCGGCGGTTTGAGTGCTATCTGAAAGTATGCGTTGGGATCTTAATTTAGCCATTGCTAAACTGGCGGTGTTATCTCCTGTTTCGTTGATGTTCGTACTATAACCAGAACTAATAAGGCGAGGATTGTTTATCAAATCTTGATTAACAGAAAGGGTACTTGCAGTATATCCTGTAAAGAAAGGATTCATTCCTATGGCAACAAGAACGCCTGATGTATCATTAGCAAATCGAAAAGAATATCCACTCGAAGGTGTTATTGTTAAGTACCCATCAGGGTCAATAGATGCAGTAAAAAAAGGATTAGCATTAATTTGATTGGCAATATCTGTTAATGAGGTAGAGTTCGCAGAAATGGTAACATTAAGGTTTGTTGCAATATTTCCGGAACTATCGTAAGCCAGCAATTGGAAAGAGCCATCATTAATAGAATAGGGGAGATTATTACTTGATAATGAAGCACTGGCATTAGGCACAGAAATAGTAGAACGAATTGCCCCACTGTATAATTCCAGTCCTCTACCCTGACTGTGAATACTATTTATAGAACCCGCAACGACTCTCGCTATTTCATTTAATTGTTCTTTTATACTTCTTAACTCTGTATCGCGAATATATAATAACCCCGCGAGAGAGCCATCAGATATTATGGCTTTTTCTTGATTATCCGAAAAGACAACAGAAAGAAAATCGGGACGTGTAGGGTCAATAGTAGTATCTACAACTGTGCTTAGAGTTCGATATTTCGTCCCGCCTACGATTTCAACCCCGCCCAACAGAACATCAATCTGTCCATCATCCCGTTCTCTTGAGGTAATGGAAACAATTTTAGAAAGTTGGTCAACAAGTAAGTCTCTGTCATCTCTCAAATCATTTGCAGATTTCCCTGCTATTTCCGTATCCCGTATTGTTTTATTCATTTCTACAATTCTCGTAATAAGAGAATTAATTTCCGGTATGGTATTCCGAATCTCCTCATTGGCATTACTTTCCAATAGGTAGACCTGTCTCGCAACTTCATTTAAGGATTGTGCAAGTGCTTCTCCTTCCTGAAGCAATGAAACACGGACAGGGGTCTCTTCTACATTATTAGCAAAATCCTGGAGGGCATCGAAAAATCTTGATAAATGGGCACTAAATCCCGTATCCCCCGGTTCCTGAAAAATATCCTGAATTCGCACGAAATAATTTGCAATAGTCTCGGTTCTCCCAAGGGCAGGGTTTTGTTCACGATAAATCTGGTCTAAAAATGTTTCCCGAATTCTTCGAATATCAGATATCGCAGGACCCCGACCAATAGCCCCATAAGGCCTATAATTAGGCAAACGGGTTGTTACCTCTACCCGTTGCCTCGAATAGCCTTCTTTATTCACATTAGCGATATTATGACCTGCTACATCCAGTTGAACCTGCGATACCAACATTCCTGCTCGTGCTATATCTAACGCACTAAATAATGTTCCCACAGATTTCTCCTTGTAAAAACGAATTACCAATTATTTGGTTTAGAAATAGCAATTCTTATACCAATTATCGGCAAAAAAATAAATAACTTAATTGCTAAGACTTTTTGTATCTACTGTTCTGATTGAAAAATTAAAACAGGAAAAAATTTTCCTGATAGTGGAAAAAATGACCTTATGTAAAACACAAGAATTATCTATTTGAAGAATATCATCCTGTAAATTTATTATTTATAGAATAGTTAAACAAAAGGGAATAATGATTATGAATATTCAGGATTTATTTGACCTTGTGATACAAGAGAAGGCTTCTGACCTTATTATTAGTGCAGGGGCTCCTCCTATATTAAGAGTTAATGGACAATTGTATCGAACACGAACAGATACCCTTACTCCAGAAGCAACCGAAAAGATGATTTTCAGTTTTCTTACTAAAGAACAAAAAGAACAATTTAAGCAAGAAAAAGAATTGGATTTTTCCTTAGCGGTGGGGAGAAAGCACCGCTTCCGTGTTAATGTTTATTATCAACGGCAGTGTGTAACTGCTGCCTTGCGTCCCATCCCCGAAAAAATACCTTCCTTGAGCGAATTAGGTCTTCCCGATAGTATTAAAGATTTAGCATTTGCACGGCAGGGACTTGTGTTAGTAACAGGACCTACAGGAAGTGGAAAGACGACTACACTGGCTTCTCTTATTGATATTATTAATAATCAGCGGGCATGCCATATAATCACCATAGAAGACCCTATTGAATATGTCCATAATCACAAAAAGAGCATTGTTGACCAACGCGAAATTGGCGGAGATACAATTAGTTTTGTCCGTGCCTTAAAATATGTTCTACGACAGGCTCCTGATGTAATTCTTATAGGTGAGATGAGAGACCTCGAAACTATCCAGTCAGCACTCACAGCCTCCGAGACAGGTCATCTTGTTTTTGCAACGCTACATACAAATGATGCTATTCAAACTATTGACCGCATTATTGATGTTTTTCCGGCTGGGCAACAACAGCAAATTCGATTTCAATTATCAATGGTTTTATTAGCAGTTATTTCACAGCGACTTTTACCAAGAAAAGGTGGAGAAGGTAGAGTTCTCAGTTATGAAATACTACGTGTCAATAATGCTATATCTAACCTTATTCGCGAAGGGAAAAATTACCAGATATATAGCGTGCTGGAAACCAATTTTAAAGAAGGGATGGTAACATTTGACCGATGTTTGAAAGAATTATATTTAGAGGGACTTATTTCGTATGAAGATGCTATTGCTAATATGAAAAATCCATCGGAATTAAAAGAGTCCATATCATAAAAGACTATCAAGTATCTTTGTGCAATTCATGAATTATTTCTGTAATAAGAGCTGTCCAGCCTGTTTGATGACTGGCACCAATCCCTTCACCAGTATCTCCATTGAAATACTCAAAGAAGAGATAATAATTATTCCACAGAGGATTATCTTTAAAGTATCTGGAAAAACCTAAAGAAGGAATTTCTCCACGGGAATTAGGAACAAACAAATTTCGAAGCCGTTGTCTGATTTCTTGGGCTATGTCCTTAAAAGTCATATTCCTTTTCCAACAAGGTACTGAAATTTTTAAATCTCCATATATGCTCCCCCATTTATCCATACTATCTAAAAACAGATAGTTGAGTGGGAACCAGATAGGACCAAACCAATTGGTATTTCCTCCAAACATTTTGGATTCCAACTCTCCAGGACAATATTTTATTTCAATCCGTTGCCTTGATGTGTGGATGTATATAGGTTTTTCATGATGGTATCGCGATAAAGAACGAAGACCAAAAGGAGATAAAAATTCAGATTCGTTTAATGCATAATTAATTAAAGCATTTCTTTGTTGTTCTGTAATGCAAGATAAAAATATAGAATCATTTCCTGTTTGTGAATCTTTATATCTTTTGTAAAAAGAATCCGTAAGTATTTTAGATTTAATAAGTTTCTCAACTTCTGCTGAAAGTTCAGGTAGAGCATATACAGGTAAACGGGCTACTCCAAAAAGAGGAACAAGACCTGAAAAAGAACGGATAGGATATTGAGATTTTTCTCCTTCTATGTTGAGTATCGGATAAAAAAATGAATCGCTTTCATGCCATAAGTAAGGAGGCTCATTATTCTGTAAGATTTCCGTTGCCTTAATAAAATGATGCAAAAGTCGTATGGCTATTTTTTCAAAATAGGGAAACATTAGAGATGTTGTGCAGGCTAATTCAATAAGATTCCCGATGAAAAATGGAGTCCAAAAAATACCCTGAGATTCCTCATTTTTATTTAAATTATCCGATGTTTTTTCTAAAATAGAAAAATTATCTAAACCAATTAATCCCTTGTTGAATAAAGTTTTTCCTTCTTTATCTTTGAGATTTGCCCACCATGTTAAGTTTGTATACAAACTATAAAATGATTCTATTAAAAACATAGAGTAAAGGTCTTCTCGGGGTATATCAAAGTTCATTTGTTCTATCTTTTGTATAATCTTATTTATACCCCATGCCATTACAGGAGGATTAATAGCCGAGAAATTCCATTCGGAAGAAGGTATCTGTCCTGTAGGACTTTGAAATTTCGGTGAGAGGAAAATCTGTAATTGTTTAATGGCAAAAATGGGGTCTATGCGGAACATAGGTATTAAATGAAACGGGATATCCCATGATGCAAACCACGGGTATTCCCATTTATCGGGAATAGATAAAATATCATCTGCATTTAAGTGCTTCCAGTTATTAAAACTTGAATGTGTTGTAAATTTTTGTAAATTATTGTATACATTTAACCATTCTTTTACCGAAAGTTTGTAATGAATTTTTGACCATAATAATCCTGCATAAGCCTGTCTTAACATATCCCTTTCAGGAGGATTTATTGTAGGTAATAAGATTTCTTGATAAAATTCATCGGCTTCTTGTTTTCGTTGTTCAATAAGAGCATCACAGCTTTCGCCAATAGGTTCAGGAGGTATCTCCGATATTGAAGAAAACCTCAATTGTAAAGAAACTTTAGAGTGAGGTTCGATTGGTAATGCATACCAGACACCAACACGCGTTCCTTTATTTTCTTTTGAAATATATTCCGAATTATTGTAGATAATATGTTGAGTAAAAGCATCGCGGGAAGAAGGTGAGTTAGGATTATCTTTATCCTGACAACCCACAAAGCCCGATTCATTTTCTGTAAATAACAACTGGGGTAATGTTTCTCCCTCTCCTGCACTAACTTCCAATCGATACTCACCTAAATGGGCATCTATAAATACAATATGGCTTGCTCCACCTCCATATATCTGAGGTTTGCGTTCTATTTTACCAAGTAAAGAGGACCATTGCCAGGTATTTCGAAACCAGAATTGAGGAATAATATGCAGCGGACGAGGATTGTCATCTCTATTCCATGCAGTAATACGAATTGCAATATCTTTAGGACTACCTTTTGCATATTCTACTTCTATATCAAAAAATTGCGAATTATCCAGAACCCCTGTGTCTAAAAGTTCGTATTCCGGGTCGAAACAAGACCGAGATTGATTTTCTGATAATAATTTTTCGTAAGGAAAACTTTCACAAGGATAACGATACAGAGCTTTTGCATACGCATAACTGGGTACGGCATCCAAATAATAATAGCATTCTTTAACATCTTCCGCATGATTTCCTTCAAGGGCATTTAGTCCAAAAAAACGCTCTTTTAAAAAAGGGTCAGAACCATTCCAAAAACTAAGAGCAAAACAAAGTTTTCCAGACCTATCACTCCATCCAAAAATACCATCATCTCCACAA
>DAOSUS010000076.1 GCA_035378955.1 Candidatus Hydrogenedens sp.
GCGAGTTTTTAATATGGGCATTGGATTACTATTTATAATCCCTGAAGACCATTTAACAAAAGTAATAAAGGCATTTGAACAGGCCGGCGTTTCTGCACATATTGTAGGAAAAGCAATCAAAGGAGAAAGAAAAGTATATTATAAGGGTAATTTGAAATATGCTCAACCGAATTGAAGTAACTATCCGTCCCGAATTAGAGGACCCCATAGGGAAAAGTTTATCTGCTCAAATCAAAGATGATCTCTCTATTACCTGCAAATCTGTTCGCGTAGTAGATGTTTATACCATTTTAGCCGAAATAACACCGAAAGAACTCGAAAAAGTAGCCACAGAACTTTTTTCAGATTCCGTTATTCAAATCGCTTCTATAAACCAACATATAAAATTTCCTCAGGAATACCAACATGTGGTTGAAGTCGGATTTCGTCCAGGTGTAACGGATAATGTCGGGAAAAGTGCACGGGAAGGAATACAGGACACATTATCGAGAAACCTAAAGCCAGATGAATTTGTGTTTAAATCCACAATGTATTGGTTTTCCGGTTTATCAAAAGAAAACTGTTCTCAAGTCGCTCAAAAACTTCTTGCAAATGAACTCATACAACACTGGAAAGTTTTGTCTTATGATGAATTATCTAATCAAAAAGATATTTCTTTATTACCTATCCCCTTAGTAACAGAAAAAACAAAAACTATTGTTGAAACAATATCTCTAAACCTTTCCGATTCAGAATTATTAGAATTAAGTCAAAAAAGACTTTTAGCCCTTGACTTACGCGAAATGAAAGCCATAAAAGAGTATTTTGAAAATCCAATTACAAAAAAACATCGCACAGCCCTCAACCTCCCTGAATATCCAACCGATATCGAACTTGAAATATTAGCACAAACATGGTCTGAACACTGTAAACATAAAATATTCAATGCAGATATTAAATTTGAAGATAGTAACGGGAATTATACAGTAGTCAACAGCCTATTCAAGACCTTTATCAAATCCACTACGGACAAATTGAAATCAGAAATTCCGTGGTTGGTTAGTGTTTTTCATGACAACGCAGGATTAATAGATTTCGATAATGAACACCTCATATCAATGAAAGTCGAAACCCATAATAGCCCCTCTGCATTAGACCCTTATGGTGGTGCTATTACAGGAATTGTGGGAGTTAATCGGGACATTTTAGGTGCCGGTTTGGGATGCCGTTGTATTCTTAATACAGATGTTTTTTGTTTTGCATCACCTTTCTATGAAGGTAAAATTCCGGAACGATTACTCCATCCACGGCGAGTATTACGGGGAGTTCACGCAGGTGTCCGTGATGGCGGAAATCAAAGCGGTATTCCCACAGTAAACGGTGCTATTGTCTTTCATGAACGGTTTTTAGGGAAACCCCTTGTGTTCTGTGGAACAGGGGGCATTATTCCCAAAAAAATAAATAATAAATTAGCCCATGAGAAAAAAGCATATAAAGGCGACCTTATTGTAATGATTGGAGGGCGAATTGGTAAAGATGGAATTCATGGAGCCACATTTTCCTCGGAAGAATTACATGAAGGCTCACCAGTAACTGCTGTTCAAATAGGCGACCCCATTACACAGAAAAAACTATCCGATTTCCTTTTCGAAGCAAGAGACCGTGGGTTATATAATGCAATAACGGATAATGGAGCTGGGGGATTATCTTCAAGTATAGGTGAAATGGCAAGAGGTTCAGGTGGTGCAAAAGTTTACTTAGACCGTGCTCCTCTCAAATACGCCGGATTGGCTCCCTGGGAAATTTTCTTGTCAGAATCCCAGGAACGAATGACTGTAGCTGTATCTCCTCAACACATTAATGAATTTATGAATCTTTCTCAAAAAAGAGATGTTGAATCTACCATATTAGGAGAATTTACCGATTCAGGATTTCTGGAATGTTATTTTAATGGCAAATTAATTGCATCCTTGTCTATGGATTTCCTACATGATGGCGTTCCTACAATGAATTTACGGGCAAAATTAGCAAGTTCAGAGCCGAAATCCTTCTATATTCAACATAAAGGAAATCTCACTGAAGACTTACTACATGTAATAGGTAGTTTGAATGTTTGCAGTAAAGAAACCTTTGTCAGAATGTATGACCACGAAGTTCAGGCTCAAACAGTGATTAAACCTTTCCAGGGAATTACCCATGACGGTCCTGGTGATGCAACAGTAATTCGTCCTATTTATTGTTCCAATCGTGGTCTTGCAATTAGTTGTGGTATTTGTCCCAAATATAGCGACTTAGACTGTTACCAGATGGCTGCAAATGCTGTGGACGAAGCTGTCAGAAACTTAGTAGCAGTAGGTGTAAAATTAGGTAATATCGCTGGATTAGATAACTTCTGCTGGCCTGACCCTGTAGAAAGTGAAAAGACACCCGATGGCGCACATAAATTAGCTCAATTGGTTTTAGCCTGTCAGGGCTTGCATGATACCTGCCTTGCCTACAAAGTTCCTTTGATAAGCGGTAAAGATAGCATGAAAAATGATTACAAAATTGGAAACATCAAAATATCTATCCCACCTACATTATTATTTACTGCAATTGGATTTATAGAAGATATACAGAATACAATGACTATGGATGTGAAAAACGCCGGAGATAAAGTCTATCTTATTGGTAAAACTGTTGAAGCAATAGGTGGAAGTGAATGGGCAGAAATTCATAAGTTTGAAGGAGGAACTGTTCCTACCGTTAATACAGAGAAAGCCATACTCCAATATAACCGAATATATGAATCTATCCAAAACAGATGGATTTCCTCCTGTCATGACTGTTCTGATGGTGGGCTTGCTGTTGCATTAGCAGAAAGTGCTTTTGCAGGTGGGCTTGGCATGAAAATAGACATTATGACAATGGGTGTTCATAACGATATTGTCGCTTTATTTAGCGAGACACCTTGCCGTCATATTGTAACCGTATCTCCTCAATATGAAAACGATTTCCTGAAATTAATGAACGGTTTGGATGTTTTCTATTTAGGTGAAGTAACAGAACAACCTCAATTTTTAGTTTATGGCGTTACAAGTCACCTTATCATCAATACTTCTATTTTTGAACTTAAAGAAGCATGGCAGAAAACTTTACGGATATAAGGAAAGTTTATGATTCAAGTTCTTGTTCTAACAGGTTTTGGCATAAATTGTGAACGGGAAACAGCACACACCTTCCAACAAGCAGGTGGTGAACCTTTACTTATCCATCTCAATGATTTAATTGAAAAACCGGATTATCTGGATAAATCTAAAATTCTTGCTATTCCTGGCGGGTTCTCTTTCGGTGATGACATAGCATCAGGCAGAATCTTAGCCAATAGAATTCGTTATCGTTTAGAAAAACCTCTACAAAAATTTATCAATGATGGAAAACTCATTATTGGTATATGTAATGGCTTCCAGGTGATGGTTAAAATGGGTATCTTACCTCTGTTTCAAAAAGAATTTAAACAATTGGTAACATTAACTCATAATAATTCGGGTCGTTTTGAAGATAGATGGGTTTCCTTAAATGTAAACACAAGTTCACCATGTATCTGGACAAAAGGTATAGAATATATTGAATTACCTGTTCGACACGGAGAAGGAAAATTCATAACAAAAGATGACATTATCTTAAAACAACTTAAAGAAAACCATCAAATCGTGATACAATATGCAAAAAAAGATAAGTCATTGGCAAAGGGAGAATATCCCGCTAACCCCAATGGTTCTATAGAAGACATCGCAGGTATTTGCGACCCTTCGGGTAAGATTTTTGGTTTGATGCCTCATCCAGAAGCCTTTTGGGATGCCAAATTACATCCTTTATGGAATCGTCTTCAACTTAAAGGACCCGGAGATGGTCTAAAAATATTTGAGAATGGAGTTTCCTTTGCCAATTCTCATCTATAACATAGTAACTCTTAATAGATTTGTAATATATGCATAAGAAAAAATCTGATTTTGCTGTAAATGATTATAATCTGATACAAACAAGAAAAGACTGGGAAAATGCACTTAAAATCATTTCAATCGAACCTAAAATCGCTATTGACCTTGAGGCAAACTCTTTATATGAATACCCTGGTGAAATCTGTCTCATTCAAATTTCGGTCCGTGGTTTTGACTTCCTATTGGATCCATTAGCCCACTTTCCTTTCCCGGAATTAGGAGAACTATTCGCCAATAAAAATGTTTTAAAAATTTTTCATGCATCAGAATACGATTTAAGATTGCTCTGGAAACAATACAAATGGCAAATTATAAATCTTTTCGATACTATGTGGGCAGGAAAACTTTTGGGTTGCAAACAATTAGGACTTGTCTCCTTACTTAAAACATTTTTAAATGTCCAACACGATAAAAAATTTCAGAAATCAAACTGGAAACATCGTCCTCTTTCTAATCAACAACTAAGTTATGCTTATCGGGATTCTCATTATCTAATCCCATTAGCAGAAGTTTTACAAAAACAACTTGAAGAAAAAGGCTTATGGGATGAGGCACAAGAAATTTTTAATGATTTTTCAAAAGGAATAATAGTAGAAGAGGAAGAACAAAAATCCATTCAATTCTATAAAGCATTTCGAAGTAAAAATCTACCTGAAAAAAATTTAAAAATCTTACAAAAACTTTTCTTCTTCCGTGAAGAATTAGGTCAATCTTTACATATTCTTCCTAACAAATTAATTTCCAACAAATGCCTGCTAAACATATCTAAAAAAATTCCCGAAACTCTTGATGAATTAAATCTCATAACAACTACACATTCAATATCAAATAAAATTAAAAAACAGGAACTACTCGAAGTTATATTAAAAACGATAAATTCGGAAGAACCTTTATATACACCTCCAGTAAACAATAATCCACAAATAAAAAACCGAACCTCTCTTCTTTTACAATGGAGAAAACAAAAATCAATTATGCGTGATATTGATTCTGATGCTATCATCCCCAAAAACAAACTTTTCCTATTAGCATTACATGGTCCTAAAACTATATCGGAACTGGAGCAATTAGAAATTCTGGGACCTGTGCGTTTAAAAATGTATGGTGAAGAAATAATTAATCTTTTTAAGAAAGCCGATGAGTTTTCTGAACAACAACAATCGTAATACAATATTATAAAAATAATTACAATTTCTATTGTGGGAGTATGTATTATGTGGTTAAAACTAAATAAATTCTTTTATAGGCTTATTTTTATTCTTCCTATAATCATATCAATGTGCATAATAAATCACCCTATTTATACAGATGAACCTGCTTTACCTAAAGGATTATCTTCAACAGAAAACACCAATCCCTCTCAACCCCCTAACAACAACGAACCTACGCTACCGCAAGGTTTATCACCATCATCTCATTCAGAACCGCAACTTCCCCAAGGATTGCAATCTCAACCTACAAATGAACCCCAACTCCCACAAGGGTTAGGACAATATAATAATAAAGAAGAAAAAAAAGAAGAGAATAAACAAAAGAAATCAATACCTTTTCATATAGATATCAAAGGATTTTGGGATAATCGTGCCGGGATTCGTTATAGAGAAGACAGGCAACAATCAAAAGACTTAATCCTGGGTGAATCTCGTTTGCAATTAAGAGCCGATAAATTCTGGGATAAAGTAAGCATTGAAACTACAGGGGACTTTTACGGAGATTTTGTTCAAGAAGAATTAAATTTCGACCTTCGCCAGGCAAGGTTGACATGGACATTATCTCCCACTTTAGATTTACGAATAGGACGACAAATTCTTACATGGGGAACAGGAGACCAAATTTTTATTAATGACCTCTTCCCCAAAGATTGGAATTCCTTTTTCGTGGGAAGAGAACAGGAATATCTTAAAGCCCCGTCTGATTCCATAAAATTAGGTTGGTACCCCGAATGGTTTAACTTCGAACTTGTATATACTCCCCGTTTTACACCAGATAGATATATCACAGGTGACCCTATCACTTTCTGGAATCCTCTTTTTAATGAACTCCAAGGGGAAGAACAAGAAATTCGACCCGACCATCCTGGTCCTCGCTTCCATGATGATGAATGGGCTTTCCGTGCATATAGAAAGATAAACAACTTCGAATTTGCCCTATATGCTTATTCTGGAAGATGGAAAAGTCCGGGTGGGCAGAAACTATTACCTCCTCTACAAGCCTATTTTCCAAAACTAAATGTTTATGGAACCAGTTTAAGAGGACCTGTGGGAAAAGGGATACTATCTTTAGAAATGGGTTATTACGATTCTAAAGAAGACCGTGATGGAAGTAGTCCCTTCATAAATAACTCCGAATTTCGTTTCTTAGTAGGATATGAACAGGAATTAGCAAAAGACTTTACTGGCGCCTTCCAGGTCTATTTAGAACACATGTTAGATTATGAAAATTACGAAAGCAATCAGCCCTTCTGGGTACATAATAAAGATGAAAATCGCCTCTTAACCACAATCCGTCTCACAAGACAATTAATGAACCAAAATCTTATTTTGTCATGGTTCATGTATTATTCACCAACAGACCAGGACTTCTTTTTAAGACCTAATGTTCGTTATAAGATAAATGATAAATGGTGGGTCGAAGGTGGTGCCAATATATTTATTGGGAATGAACCTTATACCTTCTTTGGACAATTTATGGAAAACTCAAATATTTACATAGGTGCAAGATGTTATTTCTAATCATCTGATACTACATAGGACGCTGTATAATGCAAAAGCAAAATAAAGTAAAACTTTTTTATATTCTCTGTTTATTAATCCTATCATTTCTTGCAACAGATAATATTTACGCTAAAAAGAAATCTTCTGATAAAAACTCTCCCCCGAAACAGTCTATTCCCACTAACCAATATGAAAACCAACAATATAGTGAATATTCAGGACCCAAAGGGACATTAGATATTGATGTAACGGATGTCTTGGGAAAGTATTGGGGAGCCAGAGTTGATTTATTGAATATAGAAGATGGGAAACGATACCGCTTTGATTTTCCTGAAGGTAAAGGAGAACAAAAAGTCCCTGTGGGAAGTTTTAGAGCTTATGTTTATGCCTATGATAACGGGGTCCCTGTAATGGTTCAAATCAAAGATATTACCATAAAAGAAAATCAACCTGTTTTCATTCCAATCACACTTTTAGAAGGAACTACAGGTCCCCTTGTTTTAAGAGATTTTGATAGTGATTGTGACCTTGTGTTGGATAGAGTTGAAATAGAATCGGGCACAGACCCTTACAACCCTCTGGATATCCCCGGTAAAAAAACAATACCTGTCGAAAATAAAGTTATCCAGAATAAACCAGGATGGTATAAAGGTGAATTATGTTGCTTCTCTAAATATAGTATTGGTAGTGAAACCGTAGGAGAATTAATCAAAAGAGCAGAAAAGGATGGGCTTGATTTCCTCGCTATAACAGATATAAACACATTAAAATCCATTGAAGACCCTGAATATCGTTCCGACAAACTTGTTCTCATACCTGCAATGAAATGGGGAAATGACCAGATGGGATATGCTCTGGTCTACTGTCCACGAACACCTTTGGATAGCCCAACAACAATTCCAGAAGCACAGGCAGAATGCCTTCGTGTTCAGGCACAGGGAGGTATTTTTGCTATTGCACATCCATGTTTCCCCACAGGATTCTGGCGATGGGGATTAAATTATGTAAATGCTATTCAGGTATGGTGTAGAGAATGGAGAGCCATCCCACCCCTTACTTTAGACAAATTAGACGATTGGCTCAAAGAAAAAAAAGACGGAAAATTTATTTACTCCCTTGCTGCGGCTGTAAATGAATCAAAAATAGCCTCTGTTTCCGCTAATTCTCAATCTGCCCGTTTCTGGGATTATGAAATAGCACGGGGAGCTATGGTCTGTGGTATTGCAGGAAGTCATTCTTCAAATCCATCGGTTCCCTTAGGAACACCTATAACCTATGTTCGTGCAGAAAATAAATCTTTAGCTGCTATCCTTGAAGGACTTCGTTTAGGTAGAACTTATGTATCTACAGGGGTTAATGGTCCTAAATTAAGTTTTATGGCTGATTCATTAGCCGATAATAAAATAGATGTAAGTATTGGGGGCATTGTTCCCTTAGGGATAGACATTCGTTTTGAAGCCATCGCTGAAAATGCAAAAGGAAAAAAATTAGAAGTTTTATTTAATGGAAGACCCATCGTTACAAAAATAATTGAAAGCGACAACTTTACGGTTCGTTTCACGGACAAACCTGTCCGCAGTGGTGCTTACCGTCTCCGTGTTATAGGTCCTCCAGAGAATACAAAAGGTTTTGGCGATGTGGAAGTATATGCTATGACCAGCCCCATTTATGCACAAGATATTACTGCTGAATTACTCTGGCGTTTGCCTAAATTTGACCCGAAAAAAGCATGGATAGAAATTAAGCCCAGTGAAGAAGGTTCCTATCTCAACCTTCCTGAAAACTAACCTTTTACATTTCCTTTTTTTGATAAAATATAATACACCAATCGAAATGAGATTGAAGTAATCTTTGTTATATCAATAACTATTCCAATAAGGCATATCCAATGGAAGAAACAAATAGTACTTATTTATACAATGACCCTCTTATCATAGCGGGTAGAAAATTTAAATCCCGTATTTTAATCGGCACCGGCAAATTTCCCTCTGCTGAAGCATTACGAAAAACTATAAAGGCTTCTGGCACAGAGATTGTAACTGTTGCACTTAGACGGGTTGACTTAAAAAAACCAGAAAACGATAGTATCCTTTCCGTTCTCAATCCTAAAGAAGTTTTAATTTTACCAAACACAAGTGGAGCCAGAACCGCAGAGGAAGCCTTAAAGTTAGCACGAATTGCTCGGGCTGCAGGATTGGAACCCTGGGTAAAACTGGAATTAACTCCTGAACCTCGATATTTGCTACCTGACCCTATTGAGACACTCAAAGCAGCAGAATTATTGATTAAAGATGGATTTATTGTCCTTCCTTATATTCAGGCAGACCCTATACTTGCCAAAAAATTGGAAGAATTAGGTACGGCAACAGTTATGCCATTAGGTTCTCCTATCGGTAGCAATAAAGGATTGAAAACGAAAGAATTTATAAAAATTATCATAGAACAATCTAATATTCCAGTAGTTGTAGACGCAGGATTGGGAGCACCTTCCCATGCCGCAGAGGCAATGGAAATAGGTGCCGATGCTGTTCTTGTAAATACAGCACTTGCTGATGCTCAAGACCATGAAAAAATGGCAATGGCTTTCCGCTTATCTACTGAAGCAGGACGGTTAGCCTTCCGAGCCGGTTTAGGTCCACAACGAGATACCGCAGAGGCTTCTTCCCCATTAACAGGTTTCTTGTTTAACTCAAATTCAAATAATAAATCTTAATAAACATTATGTAATTATATGGAACCTTTCTCTTTTTCAAATATTCTTAATCATTGGAATTCAGAATATATTCAGGAAATATATAATAGAGTTGACGAAGACAAAGTCTTGTTGGCTTTGGACAAAGACACTTTATCTATTGAGGATTTAATTGCTCTCCTCTCTCTAAAAGCATTACCTTTCCTTGAAAAAATGGCTCAAAAAGCAAACCGACTAACACGATGGCACTTTGGAAGAACCATATCTTTATATGCACCTATTTATCTTTCCAATCTTTGTGCATCGGATTGTGTATATTGTTATTTTGCATCGCATTCGGGTATCCGTGAAAAACGAGTTACACTCACGGAAGAACAAATACGAAGCGAATGCAACGAACTGAATAAAAGAGGCATTCAGACTGTATTACTCCTTACTGGCGATGCACCTAAAATAGTTCCTGTAGATTACATATCTCAGGCAGTGCACATAGCGAAAGAATATTTCAAATCGGTTAGTGTCGAAGTGTATTCCATGGATGAAGAACATTATGCCCAATTGGCAAAGGACGGGACAGAAGGTGTTACCTTATACATGGAAACTTATGATAAAGATATATATGATAAGGTGCATTTATCTGGAAAGAAAAAAGATTATTTATATCGCCTCAATGCTCTGGAAAGGGCTGGGAGAGCCGGTATTCGTAGGCTTACTTGTGGTGTCCTGCTGGGATTAAGTGACTGGCATCTCGATATTGTATGGCTTGCTTTACATGCAAAATACTTAGAAAAAATGTGTTGGCAAAGTGTTATTTCTCTCTCCTTCCCAAGGCTAAAACATACCCCTTCTCGATTTAAGGTTCCTCATCTGGTTAGCCTTCAGGAATTGGTTCAAATTATTACTGCTATGCGACTTTTCCTGCCTTATTCTCCTTTCAATTTAAGCACTCGTGAAAGTGCAGAAGTGCGTGACCATCTCATTCCGTTAGGAATTACATCTATGAGTGCTGGGTCTTCAACTCGTCCCGGTGGCTATAAAGTTTATCAAGAATCTACCCCTACACAGCGTCCTGTATTAGAACAATTCGAAATTGATGACCAACGAACCGTAGAAGAAGTCGTATCTGCCATTAAAAATAAAGGCTATGACCCCGTCTGGGTTGACTTTGACCCCGGATTTATAAAATCATTATAGAAAATATCAGGAGACTTAAAATGAAAAAATACTTTGTTTTCATCTTCCTCTTTGTTTTTATCCTTACAGCGTATGCCCAAACACCAAACCCATCAGAATTTAAGGAACTTTCCCGTGAAAAATACATCGATAAATGTAAAGGAGCATGGTTAGGGCAAATGATAGGTGTTACTTATGGAGATAAGTATGAATTTCGTTCCAACGGAATTCCTATACTTGAACCCTTAGATAAATGGACTTCGGAAGCATTGGAACGAGCCTTTGCGCAAGATGATTTATATGTTGAAATGACTTTTTTAGAATCCATTGAAAAACAGGGAGTTAATATTTCATTTGAACAGGCAGGAAAAGCCTTTGCTAATTCGAAATATCCTTTATGGCATGCGAACAAGGCAGGTCGTGAAAATGTAAGAAAAGGCATTATGCCTCCCCTATCGGGTCATCCTCGTTTTAATCCTCATGCAGATGATATTGATTTTCAGATTGAAAGCGACTTATTCGGAATTATTACCCCTGGCTTGTTCAAAGAAATGCAACAATTGGGCGAAGTCTTTGGTTCCATCATGAATTATGGTGATGGACTTTATGCCGGATACTTTATTGCAGGGATGTATTCCGCTTCTTTCTTTATTGATGACAATGTCGAAGAAGTGGTTCAATTAGGACTTTCATGTATCCCACCCGAAAGCACTTATCGCAAATGTATAGAAGATGTTATTACCTCTTATCACCAGCATCCTGATGATTGGCTTGAAACATGGAAATATATTGAACACAAATGGCAGGACGATATAGACTGCGAACCGGGAAATCTTGTAAATATTGATGCAAAAATCAATGGTGCTTATGTCGCTATTGGTTTACTTTATGGGAAGGGAGACTTGAAAAAAACACTTGAAATTACTACGCGTTGCGGGCAGGATGCCGATTGCAATCCTTCATCATCTGCCGGTATTTTATGTTGTATGAAAGGTTTTTCTGCTTTAGAACCTATCTGGAAAGAGCATTTACCCAAGGTTAGTGATAATAAATTCATTTTTACGAACTATTCTTGGAACACTCTTATTGACGCATCTGTTCGTGTTGCTGAGCAAATCATCTTAAAAGCAGGTGGAACTATTGAAAACGACATCTACAAAATCCCTGTTCAAAAACCAACTCCCCCACCGACATTAGAACAGTGGGTAAATAAAAAAGAAATTTTTAAACCACCTATTCCTACTGAAGAAATAGCAAAATGGAACTCTCTCTGGAAGGTAAAATCTTGCAAGAAATCAGAAGAAGTAGGCGTATTTCAAAATAAATTTAATCGGGATAATGTGCTTATGCTTATCCCGCCAGAAGAAGGTGTCCCTGCTCTTATCGAATATTTCTCCGAAATCCCATCAAATACGAAACAATTATCAATAGAAATATGCTCTCCTCAGAACAAACCTTTTTTACTTCGATTTAGAGTAGATTATCTTCCCGTTTATGAACAGTCAGTTAATGATACACAGTGGGTAAAATTACCTGTAAATATTGAAAAATGGGCTGGTAGTCAACATGTAATAACCATTGAAATCTATTCCATAGAACAAAAAAATAACATCATCGCCTGTTTCGGAAATATTGCATTTCAATAATTACAAACATGAAAGAACTACCCTAAATCGTTTAAAATATATACTTGACTAACAAAACAATGAAAACCTCTCATAAAAAAGGAGTTTAAATATGGCTGTCGCTCCCATAAGTTTCCCAAAAATTCATTCAGGTCTGCCTTATAAAATCAGAGATATTAAACTGGCAGAATTAGGTAGAAAAGAAATCGAATTGGCAGAGCATGAAATGCCCGGATTAATGGCTCTTCGCGAAAGATATGCCACAAAACAACCGTTGAAAGGTGCCCGTATTATGGGTTCTCTTCACATGACAATTGAAACGGCTGTTTTGATAGAAACATTAAAAATATTAGGGGCAGATGTTCGTTGGGCTTCTTGTAATATCTATTCCACCCAGGACCAGGCAGCTGCCGCTATTGTTGCTACAGGAACTCCAGTCTTTGCATGGAAAGGGGAAACATTAGAAGAATATTGGTGGTGCACTTATCAAGCCATGTGCTTCCCTAATGGAGAAACACCTAATATGGTAGTAGATGATGGTGGAGATGCTACACTTCTCATACATAGAGGTTATGAATTAGAAGAATATGTCCGTAAAAATGGAAAACTCCCTCCTATCAGCGATGGACATAAAGAACTTCAAATTATAGATAGTTTGCTTCATCAGATTTATCAAGAAGACCCTGAACGCTGGCATCGAACTGTTGAAAATTGGATTGGTGTATCTGAAGAAACAACTACCGGTGTTCATCGTTTATATCAAATGATGAAAGAAGGCAAACTTCTAACGCGTGCTATGAATGTTAACGATTCCGTAACTAAATCAAAGTTTGATAATCTCTATGGTTGTCGTGAGTCGTTAGGAGATGGATTAAAAAGAGCCACAGATGTTATGATTGCAGGGAAAACGGTTGTTGTGGCTGGTTATGGTGATGTGGGCAAAGGTTGTGCCCAAGCAATGCGTGGTTTAGGGGCACGCGTTATTATCACCGAGATTGACCCTATCTGTGCTTTACAGGCAGCTATGGAAGGCTATGAGGTGATGAAAATGGAAGACGCTGCATCCATCGGCGATATTTTTGTTACGGCAACCGGTTGTTGCGATGTTATCCGTGGCGAACACATGATTAAAATGAAACATCGTGCTATTCTGTGTAATATCGGACATTTTGACGCAGAAATTGATGTGGCTTGGTTAGAATCTCAAAAAGATATTCGTGAAGAAAATATTAAACCGCAAGTAGATAAATTTATCTTTCCGGACGGCAAAGAAATCATCTTGCTTGCTCGTGGAAGACTGGTTAATTTAGGCTGTGCCACAGGACATCCCTCCTTTGTTATGTCCAATTCATTCACAAATCAAACCCTTGCTCAAATTGCCTTATTTACCGAACCTGAAAAATATGAGCGAGGAAAAGTTTACACACTACCTAAAAAATTAGATGAAGAAGTTGCTCGGTTGCATCTCGAAAAAATCGGTGTAAAATTAGACCGATTAACTCAAAAACAGGCTGACTACATCGGCGTTCCTATTGACGGGCCCTACAAACCTGACCACTACCGATATTAATTTGCATTCATAATTTCTTTAAATAAATAGCAAGATTCCTCGTTTCATTTTTATATAAAAAGCCACAATAAATTATATAAAATAGGTTGATTTATAGTTTAAACATCAAAGTTCATTCACTTTTGTAAATAATAGAAGTGTACCGCTTCCCTAATAAGAAAATCCCAGATTTTAACTTGTATTCAGAATATCCGCAGATTCACAATTATAAACAAATTAATTGAAAAGTTTTAGTCTATATTTGTGTTTATTTGAATTATTCACCAATAAAAAAGATACGGGCGAATATATATAAATTCGCCCGTATTTATTATATTTTTTATTCTACAGTAACGCTTTTCGCCAGGTTACGGGGTTGGTCTACATCACACCCACGATTAACGGCGATGTAATAAGCGAAAAGTTGTAATGGGACAGCAACAACAATAGGACTAAAGGGTTCATAACAATCGGGAACATAAATCACATCTTTACTATGGGCAACAATATCATCATCACCTTCTGTTGCTACACTGATAACCAATCCACGCCGTGCTTTAATTTCTTGTATATTTGATACCATCTTTTCATAAGTATCGCCCTTTACTGCAATACAAATAACCGGGAAAGTCTCCGTAACAAGGGCTATCGGGCCATGCTTCATTTCTCCTGCGGCATAACCTTCGGCATGGATATAACTGATTTCTTTCAGTTTTAATGCACCTTCTAAGGCACTCGGGAAATTAAAGTTTCTTCCTAAATAGAAGCAACTTTCGGCATCTTTATATTCAGGTCGATTGGCTAATTCTTTTACTTTTTCATGATTTTTTAATATATAATCAACTTTTGCCGGAATGGTTCTTAAATGCTCAATCATTTCTCGGGCTTGTTGTTTGGTGAGTGTTCCGCGAATTTGCCCTAACCATATTGTAAACAGGGCAAACGCCATACATTGTGAGGTATAAGCTTTCGTAGAAGCCACGCCAAT
>DAOSUS010000077.1 GCA_035378955.1 Candidatus Hydrogenedens sp.
GGTATATGCACAAATGATTAAATACAAATTACTCCAATTTTGAACGACATCTATATTGCTAATATCAAGCCCAGCGAAGAAAGCAAAACTCGGATTTAATCCGTCAAGATTAGATAAGTCTGTTATACCACCTTCCAATCCTAAACCTATTAATCCGGGATTGTCCTCATCAATATATGTAATGTTTGTCATGTTTGCAACATAATTATCCACTTCAGTCTGAGTTAATCCGCAATTTAATGAAAAGAAAACATTTAGGTTTTGGTCAACACTCCCTAAAGGAGTCCAATCATTTATAGGGTTACTTCCTAACCATAATTGTTTTAAGTTGTTCAAACTATTTAAAAAACTAATATCTGTTATATTTTCTAATCCGCCAATGCTTAATATCTCTAAATTTGTAAGAGAATTCAGGACTGCCAGGTCTGTATTATCCAGATTATTTACTCCTGTTATGAATGGGTCAAAATCATCATATAAAAAGAAACTCCCAAAACCAAGATTTAACCCAATTAAATTTGTCAATAGAGATAAGCCAGATATATCAGATATCTGATTTATACCTATATCAAGATATTGCAAATTTGTAAGACCTGTTATGGCTGTAATATTTGTTATCTGGTTTTTCCCTAACATTAAATAAACCAGATTCGATAAACCACTTATAGGTGTTATATCTGTTATTGCATTCGATACAAGATTCAGATATACCAATGATGTGCATGCTTCTAACCCAGTTAGATCTGTAATCCCTAAATAAGAAGCATCTAATGTTGTAAAATTAGAGTTGGCTAACTCTGTATCCTGTGGCGGGTCACTTAGCGGAACGCCTACTTGTGCTTCATACTGAGCCTTCACTGCTTCTAATAAATTAGAGTCATTAAAGGTAACATCCGCAGAAAAAGCACTCAGAGACAGCAACGCAAAAGCCATCACTACCAATAAAAATTGTTTTTTCATAATACATCTCCTTAAAAAATTTTAATTTTGTTTTATTTTCTGCCTAATTCATATACATAATTTATACCACTTTTTTTATCAAATGTCAAATAAAAACTTAACATACTCAATAAATTTTACGCAGGTTTGTTTCTAATCCTTAAAGCAATTCTTGTTATTTATCTCTAACAGTGCTTCTTTTATTATATTTACAGATTGTAATAGTTTGTTTTTATCTTCATAACCATAAGAAACTCGCATTTGATATTTTCCTTTCTCCGCCATACTGCCTTGAGAAGAAATACAATATATCCCCGGCAAATAAACAACCCTTGGCTTCTTTTCTTCTACATTATAATCCCATTCTTTAATACCTGAATTTCTCGATAACAATTTAAATAAGGAAGAATTGGTAATAGTCTCTACTCCTATAAAGGTTAGGTATAAATAAAAACCTGCATCTCCACCCGTTATTGATTCTAAATAAGTCCCAATCTTTCGAATAATCTCATCCTTAAATAAAGTCCCTTTTTCTTTATACCCGTCATTTACAAACTTGAATTGCTTTTTCCCATATTTTTTTATAAGTTCTGCCGATACTTCTTGTGTTATTAATGGAGCACTAAAGCCTACATCGCTGTTCCATTGTACCAATGCTTTGAGTAGATTACTACCTTGTGGACCCATAATAAAACCTATGCGTAATGAAGGAGCAAATATTTTTGACAGAGTACCTATCTCATAAACAGTCTCATCTTTATCATAAACAGACGGGGAATTGGGTCGTTCTATTTCAGGATTATGAATAAGCCACTCATAGGCAAGGTCAAAAATAATAGGAATATATACATTATATTTTTTAGATAAATCCTGAACGCATGCTACAATATCCTTCCTCCTTCGATTGGAAATTATTGTGCAGGTCGGATTATTTACTGTTACAAAATAACAAAAAGATACATGGATTCCCTGTTTTAAATATATTTCCAATGTTCTCTGTAATATATCAATATCGGGACCTTCTGTATTTTCTGGAATTGGTGCGATTTCAAAGCCATATCTCTCTAAGGTAGAGGTATATATATAATAAATAGGTTCTGCTGTAATTACCATACCTGGCTTCAGTATATTTGCAAGTCCTGTTAGTATACTTGTTGCACCACTCACACCAATAATTATTTCCCGATTACCGAAATCAGGGATATCTCCTATCCATTGGTTGTCTCTTAACTCTTTGTAAAAATCTTTTATGACTCCAATTAATTGAGCAGAACCTTCAGGACTCCCATAATTTAATAAGTGGGGAGGGCGTGTATCCTCCTTCACAAGTGCAGAAACAATTTCTGCAAACTCATCATAAGAGATAGTATCTTCATTAACATAACCAACACCCAGATTAATATCTACACCGGGACGGAAATCCCTGGCAAACTCAGACATCATCTGGCTAACAGGTGAAGGTTCTGATGATTTCTTTCCATATTCAGAAAAAATACGCTGGTTTTCCATATTAAATTACTTCAAAATGAGGTTTTTAACTCGTTTTCTCTACTTTTTGAACCAATTCCGTTCTAACTGGATATGTCCGATTTTCATAACTTATATAATAATATGGTGCTTGTTCTACTACATCATCAGCAGGCTGACGCAATCCACTTTTAAAATATACCATATATTTTTTGCCCGAATTTACCCCTGCCGTTGAGATAATTCGCCTCGTTGTAGTTGTAGTAATTTTTCCACTGATTCGACTTGCATAGTAATTAGCATCTAATTTAAGGCCTAATTTTGATTTAACTAATTTTACATAATTTACTGTTTCACTAAAAGGAGGAATTCCCTCATATTTTTTTACATTTTCAGGTCCTGCATTATAACCTGCCAGAGCAAAGTCAATATTCCCATTGAATAAATCTAACATTCTACTTAAATACTGCACACCACCAGCTATATTTTGGGCTGGGTCAAATATATCGGTAACCCCCATTTCTACAGCAGTTGCGGGCATTAACTGCATCAAACCACAAGCGCCTGCATTAGAAACCGCATTGGGATTAAAAGCACTTTCTACTTCCATTACTGCCCATATTAATTTTTCATCCACCTGGTAATACTGACTGCATTCTTTTATGATTTTCTGAATTGCTTCAAAGTTATATATCTTTCCTTTATACAAATGCTCAAACTTCTTTGAAACATGGACCGGTTCCAAAGGCACAATTATGGCATAGCCACTATTTTCTGTAGAATCTTTTGTTATACTTTCTTTTTTCGTTGTTTGTTGTGTATTGGGAGATTTTTTAAAATATACCTCTTTATATTCACTTTTTGAACGATACTTTTGGGGACGATTTGTAAAAACCAGTGTACCATCCTTTCGCTGGAATTGATATAATCCCTTTTCTCGAGAACGGTCAGCATAGGCTTCTTTTAAATCTATCTTATATATCTTTGTCCCTTGCGAAGAGATTTCCTTTGTCTTTTGCTCTGAAGATACATGGGGTTCGGTAAAAACCAATTTAGATATAAGCAGTAAGAAAGACAAACAGGATATACTTCTATAAAACAATCTTTTCTGTGTCACTAACATTAATTTTTTTCCTGATAAAACTTTTATATTCCACTATAATAATAGAAAAAAACTATTATTTTTGTCAATAAATTATTAGAGAGAATTCATTTTTCAAGTTTTTTAATAATTAATGCATCTACTTTTTTTGATGTTTTGTTCTCGATGGATAAAAGACTATTCCCTTTTATCAGAATAGTTCCCCTTACTTTCTGTATATCACAATTTTTATCTACCGTATCAAACTCCACAGGCTTCCTCATGTAAACATCAAACACTATACAATTATTAAAAAGGACATTTCCAATATCTGAAGTTATAGATTTCCGCCATTGGTTAATTTTAATAGGATAACCTTTTTGTTTATCTGGCGTATTGAAACATATACATGAATCGAATATCACATCCAAACCTTTTGATGATTTATCATAAACCACAATACCCCCTCTTTTTGAACCCTCAATGTAGCAGTTCTTAAAAATTAATTCACCTTTAGGTCCATCTTCAGAAACAGCCCCTACGGCAATTCCATGGTCATTATCATTTTTCATTATGCAATTTTCTATGTTTATAGAAACAGGAGTGGATGTCTGTTTTAAATTTTTTAAATATACCAAAACTCCCGCCCCTTTATTGGCGTTTATATAACAATTTTTCATCATAATATTTGTCAGTTGCTCATCATCCCCATTAGGTTCAAAGTCAATTCCTGCTTCAGGTGCTGTACCAGATGTATTTAATAAAGAACAATTTTCGATAGTTAAATTTTTAGCACTAATAACGCTAATACCCTGACGGTGATTATCATCACATATTACATCTTTAATAACTATATTTTCACAATAATTCTGTTTATGGGTAGCACCAATATAAATTCCATCACCTCCGCTACTTTCGCATCGAATCCCTTCAATAATAACATTTTTACAACCCGTCAGGGATAAAGCCATTCGCCATTCTGCAGGCTCGTACTCTTTTTTATTCTGATAATCTTTTTTATGCATTCTTAAAGCTGCACCGTAACCTGAAATCACTAAATTTTCAACATTATCGGCAGAAAATAATGAATCTCCCCTCCCCTTAAACTCCCCTTTTTTAGCAAGAATAATTACCCCGGGTAAAAGTGTAATTTTTTGATTTGAGTGCAATTTTATCGGCTTAACAATCCAGGGGACACCCATATTAGGAATTACAATCTCCTTTGCCCCTGAATCTATCGCTGATTGTAAATAATCTGTTGCATCCTCCGCATTAAATCCCCACCATACAGGACTTGCCCATATAAATTTTCTTTGTTGAACTTGTAAAACAGCATTTTGATTTGTTTGATACAACGAAATTGGGTCCTCAATATCATAAGCATAGACATTAAATATACAAAAGAAACTGATTAAAAACAACATGCACTTGTTAATCATTTTTTTCCCTTTGATTCATGGTTTAATCCTGAAAATAAATATTGAAATATGCTAAACTAATACCCATCCTAATAACAATTTAGGTAATATACTATTCGAATTTAAGGAGAAATATTATGAAGCATAACATATCTATTGACATATCTTTATGTCATGCCAATAAAATAAGTCAAACACACGGTTTCACAGATAATGAGTTGCAAGAGTTAGATACCTTAATTAAGCAATATCATAAATCTATATTACAAGAGCGGGAAGAAAAAAAATATGGTTTTTTTGAACTTTATAAAGATAAAACGACCCGCGAAAAAATTAAAAATATTTCATCTGAATTTCTAAATCGTGGAATTGAAAATTTAGTAATATTGGGAATTGGTGGCTCTGCTTTAGGAATTACTGCCCTTAATACGGCACTCAATGCTCCTTATTACAATTTATTATCTTTCGAAGAAAGGAAGGGTTATCCCCGTTTATTTGTAATGGATAATATTGACCCCATAACTTTCAAACGAATGATGAAATTATGTCCACCTCATAATACATTATACAATGCTATATCGAAATCTGGTGAAACCGCAGAAACAATGTGCCAATTGCTTATCATATTACAGGAATTAGAAAAAACATTAGGGCACGAAAAAATAAAAGAACATCTTGTTATAACAACAAGCCCAAGGGGTAAAGACGCCCCTAAAAGTTTATTACATCCCGTAGCTGATAAATATGGTATTACCCAATTCGAAATTCCTTTAAATGTAGGTGGACGATTTTCTGTATTTTCTCCAGTAGGTCTATTCCCTTCTGCAATGTTAGGTTTCGATGTAGAAGCCCTTGCAGAAGGATGCGCCGAAATGGATACTCTATGTTCAAAGGAATCCGTTCAAGAAAATCCAGCCTATCAATTCGCTGGCATTCATTATATTCTTGATAAAAATAAAGGTAAAAAAATATCCGTGATGATGCCCTATTCAGACCGTTTGAAAGATATTGCGGATTGGTATTGCCAACTCTGGGCAGAAAGTTTAGGAAAAAAGGAGGACATTAATGGGAATACCATTTTCAATGGACAGACACCCGTCAAAGCGTTAGGTGCAACTGACCAACATTCTCAAATACAGCTATATCGTGAAGGACCTAACGATAAAATAATCAATTTAATTTCTGTGGAAAACGCAGGAGAAAAATTACCTGTTCCTGATATGTTAGATGAAATACAGGAATTGGAATATATAAGAGGTCAAAGCATGAATGATTTATTA
Source organism: Candidatus Hydrogenedens sp. (assembly GCA_035378955.1). NCBI lineage: Bacteria > Pseudomonadati > Candidatus Hydrogenedentota > Candidatus Hydrogenedentia > Candidatus Hydrogenedentales > Candidatus Hydrogenedentaceae > Candidatus Hydrogenedens > Candidatus Hydrogenedens sp. The sequence goes on from DAOSUS010000077.1 coordinate 6,186, forward strand.
TTTGCAGAGTTTCAAGGGACTAAAGACGCCCTGACATTAAGTCAGCGTCCTGTTATACATATACAAATGAAGGAAATATCCGAATTTTCTGTGGCTCAATTATTATATATGTTAGAAGTTGCCACAGCCATGGCAGGCAAATTATACAAAGTAAATGCGTTTAACCAACCCGGCGTTGAAGAAGGTAAAAAAATAGCCCGTCAGTTAATGTTAGAGATGAAAAAGGGAAAAAACATCAAATGAATGTTAAAATACCATCTTTTTAAAAATTTGCTTATCATTACGCTTTTTCAATGAATAATACAAACAACGAAATAAAATCTGATAACCTAAACCAACAATCTGTTGAAATACCCCCATCTTTTGACTATATCTTTTTGGCAAGAAGAAAAAAATCATTTCGATACATGATTTTTTCGGTTGTAATACTAACTTTCTGTTTATGGTTTTCAGACCGATATTTACGATTTGACTTAGATGAAACAAAATATCGTGTTGCCTTAACACTGGAAAAAGAATCCGCTCGTCCTATAATGCGAAATATAGCTACAAAAGTGCTATCGAATCCTGTTTTATTAGATGACCCAAGATATTCCCAATATTTAGAATTTCTTGCCTTGATTGAAGAAGATGATGCGGTTCAAAAACTTTTTCAGGATATTTATAATATTAGTAATATTAATACATCATTATTAACAAATTATATAACTAAACTCTATTTTTTCGGAGATTACCAAAAAGCAAGAGAATTAATTAAAGAGGCTCAGAGCCTTCCTCCAAATAATTCTTTATTAGGGTATATAGAATCTGCAATGGTTATCACACCCGGAACAACTGACGAAAAAACCTTTGCAGAAGGTATATCTATAATTGCAAAAGAAAATCGTAGTGGAAACCCAGTTATTTTCCCCGAACCCTACTGGCATAGTACCTTACCCAAATATACTTACTCTTATTACATGCAAAAATATAATATTCTGAATCATTGTTTAGCACCTTTATACAAATTGTATTCATATATACTTACACAAATAGAAACCAATTTAAAGCAGAAGAACATTCAAAATACTCAAATATGGTTAGAAGAATTGTTTTTAATGGGAAAAAGAATAGGAATGAGTATAAATCCTGATAATATTTACTCAAGTTTACCTATATGTATTTTTTCCTTGAAACTACAAAAAGATGTTCTATCAACATATAGTAAATTCTCGAAATCAATTCATTCACCAATCCTTGCAAAAGAAACAAGCAAATTAAATCATATATCAAATTTATTAGAACTATCAGACCATCTGGAAGAAAAAAGAAAATTGGAGTTTGAAAATAGCCGCGAAAATAGAATAAAAGCAATTTGTTTCGTCCTTTTGGGACTTATTGAATTAACATTTATTTATTTTATAGTTAAATTCTTCTATTATCTAATATCCAGGTCTCAATCTAATTTACTTTTACTTAAATTCTCAAATTCCGTCAATATCTATGTCATCTTCTGGTCTCTTATTGTATTTATATTTTTATTTTATTCTCTATATTCCAATCGAATTATTTTAAAAAGTTTTTTTGTCATGAATTGTCTATGGGCATTATGGCTTATTTCCCCTATGTTTATTCTACTCTTTTCTTCCTTTCACAAAAAAAATTCCAATAAAATTTATATCGATACGGAAGAAAAAGAAAAAAATTATGAATCAAAACCTAAAAGAGGGCATTCAATCCTTTATTTCTTTATCTTAATGGAAAAACTATCAGGAATACTTTTAGGTTTCTATACCACTTTGATTTGTATTTTATTCTTAACATTTCGTATATTTTATTTCTCTTATCCATTCCAGTTAAATTTAATTTGGGACTTAACAAGAATTGAAGAAATAAATTTAATAAAGGATTTTTTGTCCTTTATTCATTCTTGACATAGGTTATTAAATTTACATATAATAAATGCTAATCTAATTAATAATGTTAAATATGAAATTATTACTAAACAAAAACCTTATTACTTAAGGAGGTTAATAACATGAACCGTGAACAAAAAGCGTTTACAACATTTGAAGCAGCAAGAATATGTCATGTGACCCATCACAGCATAAAAAATTGGATTCGTCAGGGGCTTATTAAAGCATCGCGTACTCCTGGAGGACATTACCGCATTCTTGAAAAAGATTTGGACGAGTTTAGAGAGAAGTATGACATGTTTCCAAGGGACAAAAATTCCAAGAAATATCGTATTATGGTGGTAGATGATGAACCCGACGCTATAAATCTTATTGAAAATATGTTAGGTAAAGATGAATATGAAATTATAAAAGTAAATAATGCTACCGAAGTAGGCTTAAAGGCTATTCAGTTATCTCCTGACCTTATTCTTCTTGATTTCCTGATGCCAGAAATCAACGGGTTCGAAGTATGCCGTGCATTAAGAAATAATGATATGACTCGTTTTATTCCTATTATGGCAGTAACATGTTTAACTAAAGATTCTGATATTGAACGGATATTTGCATGTGGTGCCGATGAATATCTGGCAAAACCTTTCAAAGTTGACCAACTATTGGAAAAAGTAAAAGAGTTAATAACTAAGGGGCGCCCTGTTCAAAAATAATATAGTAAAAAAACAACCCTATTTTATCTTTTGGGACGCAAGAGAAAAGTTCTTCTCTTTGCGAATATTTCATGGAACAAAAACAAAAATATCGCACGGGTATTGAACGAAAATTTTTCACAGCGATATTTTGGGTTGGTGTTATTCCCATGACACTAACTCTAATTGTAGCTTATATATTTGCTCGAGAAGGACAGTGGATAACAACAAAGAGAAACTTAACAACTGCAGTAAAAATTACTACCGAGGGGGTAAGGCTTTCTTTATCTACTCGTTTAACTTATTCTGCCCGTATTGCAACAGACCCTATTTTTTCCAATTTCATACGGTCATCTAAAGAAGAACGAGAACTTTTGCAAAATCAACTTTTAGAAAAATTATCCTTTATCCAATCTTATAGTGAAGGAAAATCTTTAGCATTTGCAATTATAGATAAAGAAAATAATTTACTTTTTTCAACACCTTCATTCAAAACTGGAGATTTTCTTTCTACTGATTGGTATAAAAAAATTAAATACCCCTATATTATCGCTATATCTACTCCCCCCAAAGCAGAAAAATATTCTTTAACTATAGCTATTCCCATAAAAAATGATAATAATGAGATACAGGGGTTTCTTATTGAGGTACAGGAAGCCTCCGAATTAATTCGTTTCGCTTTAGGACATACATTCGGAGATTCTCCTCAAAATGAAAACATATATTATATGATTGTTTACATGCGAGATAGTGATGGAATATCTGTTTATTACGACTACAAAGAAGATGAAAAAAAAGCAAATATAAATTACGAGATTTCGGATTCACGACTCATACAGCGACTAAAAAGAATACCTAATAAATCTGAGGGATTATTAACACTACTACGATTTTCCAGTCGAGGTAAAGTTGCACCGGTTTTATTAGCCTACGAAAAGATTTATCCGGAATATGATTTATACTTTTGTGCATATAAACAACTTAACGAAATCTTCTGGTTTATTCACATAGGTTCAATTGCAGCCTTATTTATTGCGGGCTTGGTTATATTTTTCTTTTCATTGATAGGTTACCGTATTGTTCATAAGACTATATTACGACCTTTAAGTTTGATTAATGAAGGTGCTCAAATAATTCGTCAGGGAGATTTGGAACTCAAACTAAAAATTGAAACAGGAGACGAATTAGAGGAAGTTGCTATCTCTTTTAATGAAATGGCAAACGCCTTGAAAAAAAACATCTATGAATTGGAGTCATCAGAAGAACGCTATCGTAATATCGTCAATTCCATGAGAGATGGAATATACCAGACGAATAAAGAAGGGGTATTAACCTTAATCAATCCTTCTGGCGCAAAAATATTAGGCTTTGACGAACCCGAAAATGCAATAGGAACTCGAATTGAAAATCTGTTTTTAAATACAAATGATTACAAAACATTTTGTTCTGAGTTAGAAAAAAATAATTATTTAAACCAATTCCGTGTATGGATAAAACCTACTCGAGGGGAACTAATTTGTGTAGAAATATCCGCAGGATATATAAGAGATGAAAAATCAAATATTATAGGGATTGAGGGGATTTTTCGCGATATTACCCAAAATGTATTATTAGAAAAGGAAGTCCATGAACGAGCAGAAAGATTACGGGCGGTAAATATTATTGCAAGGACTATTAATTCTAGTTTAGAAGCAGGGAAAGTTTATGAAAGCATTGTTAATAAAATAAAACGGTTAATTTATAACATTGATTACGCTGTAGTTGCTTTTCCACCCGAAAAACAGGGGCATCATCAATGTTATGATGTTGATTTTTGCTTTGAAATTTTAACGCTCCTCCCTAATTTCGATACAAAACCTACCATAGGACCTTTTTGTTGTGGGGAAAAAGTAATCAGAGAAAAAAAGACCCTTATTTTTGACTATTTACAATCGGAAGATGAAACAATAGCCCAAGAATTTCCATCGGACATTACAAGCCTTATTGTAACACCTTTATTTGCTGAAGATAATGTAATAGGAGTTTTAGTTCTGGGTTCCAAAATCCCCAAAGCATTTCTAACCCATGATATTGAAATTGTGGAAGAGGTATCTCCACATATTGCTGTAGCAATTCGTAATGCTCGATTATTAGAAAAACTGCAAAATACCCTTGATGAGATTAATAAAGCAAGAGAACAATTAAATAAAGCAAACGAAGAATTAAAAACTCTTGATGAAATGAAAACCAATCTGCTTTCCAATGTATCTCATGAACTACGGACTCCATTGGTTTCAGTAATGGGATATACCGATATGATATTGAAGGGTAAAACAGGACCTATTACAGAAACACAGAGAGAATATCTATCCATCAGCATGAGAAATGTTGAAAAGTTAGTAAACTTAATTGAAAATCTTCTCGATTTCTCAAAACTACATAAAGGAAAAGAAGAACTTGTATTTAGTACTTTCGATATTGTCGAATGTGCGGAAAGTGGATTACAAAACATACGTCCTATGGCAGACCCCAGAAAAATTAAATTAATTTTAAATACAGAAAAAAGACCCATAATGGTAGATGGTGACAAAGGAAAAATACTTCAAGTATTTAATAATTTATTATCTAATGCCGTCAAATTCAATAAGAACGAAGGGTCCGTAGAAGTCAAAATTAAAACCATAGAAGAGGAAGTAGAAGTTTCAGTTATAGATACAGGGATTGGAATTCCTCCCGAATCTATGGATAAAATTTTTACTCGATTTTATCAAGTAGACTCTTCCTCTACACGAAAATATGGGGGAACAGGAATAGGACTTTCTATTTCCCAGGATATCATGCGGCTCCATGGAAGTAGAATTGTTTTTTCAAGCACACCAGGGCAAGGAAGCACATTTTCATTTCGCCTTCCTCTTCATGGAACCCGTTTCGAAGATAGCCATATCTATGCTCGTCATATTACGCCTGACGAAACCCATTTATTAGTAGAATTAGTAACACAAGATAGAGCTATGAGTGCACAGATTCGACATTGGTTGTTGGAAGAAAATATAGATATCCTTCATGCAGGACATCCATCTTCAGCCATATCATTAGCATTAAAATATAATCCCGATTGTATTATCATTGATTGCGATGAAGGACCTATGGGAGAGGTTATGGTAAGCGAAATTCTCGAAAGCCCCGAGGTTGTGGAAATTCCTATTATCTTAATAACCGAACAAGAACATTTATATACTACTTATTCAGACAAAGTGATTCATCGGCTACCCAAACAATTAAGAAAAAGTATCCTTTTAAGTGCCATTCGGTATGCTATAAGAACTTTACCATCAGAAGTATCTGAGTTAGGAAATGCAATACTTTGTGTTGATGATGATGTCGAAATTCTTCAATTTATGAGAAACTGTCTTGAAAATGAAGGTTATAAAGTTGATTTGGCTACATCCGGTGAAGAATGTATTGAAAAAGCCCAAACAGGTCAATTCCGACTTATTTTATTAGACATTGCTATGCCCGGACTGGATGGAATTGAAGTTTGCCGAACCATAAGAACAAATCCAAAATTAAAAGGAATATATATTCATATAGTGACTGCAAAACCTATAAGTGATGTAATTAAGAAAACCTATGAAGTTGAAGCGGACGGTATTTTACAAAAACCATTTAAACAAGAAGATTTAATAAATATCGTGAAAAATTACATTCCCCCAGAGACAAAATAACATTCCTATTCCATATAAGAATCGAAAAAACGGTAGGAAGGTTCTATTTCTCTATCGTGTATCCTTTCGGTATCTAATATAGGATTAAACAAAACTTTAATAGGTCCTTCCATTTTCCCTTCTAACCACTTCGCCAGTAGTTCTAATCCCTCCGAAGCAGATTCTCGAACAGGTAACCATACATGGGCAGATGCCTCATGAAGAATACACCCTTTACTTTCATAAGTCCATGATAGGACTTCACAATCTTTTCCAATCGTTCTACCTGCCCTTTTAAAACCCTCTCGAATAGCCTCTCCATTTTCTGTTCCACTGCTATCAATTAATGCAGTAATATTAGGGTCTGATAGAAGTTGTTGAATTCGTATTGCTACATTTCTCGCACCAAAATTTACATGCTTTATGTTCCTTTCTGAAAAAGGTAGGTTTGCTTCTTCTAAAGCTTTCTTGTAACCTCGAATTCTTTCCATACCCGGTTGATATTGATGAAATGCTTGTAATAAAGCAATGTGTTTGTGTCCTTTGTCTATTAAAAATTTTGTGCTTATATAAGCCGCCTTTTCATAGTCAACTGTAGCATAAGATAAGTTTGAAAAAGATTCCAATCTGCCAAAGGCTACATAAGGAATACCTGTTTCATGAATTCTTTTTGCAATAATATCAGACAAAGCCAAAGGACCTGCAATAATACATGACTTAAAAAGATTATCAAAAACACCTCGAGCATAATTTTCTACTTTTCCTAATTCATAAGGAAACATATCAAAACAAATATAATCTCCTTTTTTTCCAAATATCCGATACAACTCCATAAAAAGCCATAGAAAAAAGTTGGGGCTAAAAGGAATAATCTCTATGGGTGCAGGAAAAGTAACACCAACACATGCAGGCTGATTTGCTCTTAGGGAACGGGAAAAAATATTAGGATGATATCCTAATTTTTCAACCATTTCAAGTACTTTCTTCCGTGTTTCTTCTTTAACACCGTCCTTGAAATTAATAACCTTGCTGACTGTTTTTGCAGAAACACCTGTCATTCTTGCGATGTCATAAATTGTAATCTTCTTAAACATAATAAACTCCCTTTTAGTAACCGTTTACTTTAATTATACTAAAAAATGTTTATATTCTTCATCCATTTTAATGTCATTTTTATTTAATTTAAAATTTTAAAAATATTTGACTAAAAATTAATTTGACATTGAGGAATTATTTAATATATAATGTATAGCATAAGGTAAACGATTACTTCAATGGGCGAGGTAATCAAAAAGTTTAATAACAAAAATTTATAAGGAGTAATCCTATGAAGAAAAAAGGTTTTACACTCATCGAACTGCTGGTCGTTATTGCTATCATTGGTATTCTTGCAGCAATATTATTACCAGCATTAGCAAGGGCTCGTGAAGCGGCAAGACGCTCGAGTTGCCAAAACAATCTCAAACAGTGGGGCCTCGTGTTTAAAATGTATTCTAATGAGGCAAAGGGAGAAAGATTCCCTCCCATGCAAGCAGGTAAATATATGACTTATAACCAACAACCGCGAGTTGTGCTTGATGCGGGACCTAATGTCTTTGTTTTGTATCCTGAATATCTAACTGACCCAATGATAATTTTCTGTCCTTCTGATGCAGAACTGGGTCAATCTATTGCTCATGCACATCTCAATGAAGATGTAAATCAGGACTGGTGTATTGGTTATGCACATAATCACGGTGGAAAATGTGCTCGTGCTATAGATATGAGTTATGGATATTTAGGATGGGTATTGGATAAAAGCAATTGTAGTGACCCTGTCTCAGCCTTAAGTAGTTTTATTTATTTAGGAACGTTGCTTTCTTCCATACCCGATGTTCAAATAGATATGAGCACTGAAGTTTCCACACAATTAGGGTCTGCATTAGA
>DAOSUS010000078.1:0-7366 GCA_035378955.1 Candidatus Hydrogenedens sp.
TCGATAATCCTGATAACAGAAGAACTTGCAAAAGAGTCAAAGGAAATTATACAAGACTATAGATTAATAAGTAATGCAGTTATAACAACGATTCCAACACATAAAGGCACACAACATTTGGGATTTAGAGAACTAAAAAGACAGATTGAATATTCAATCGGTGTGGATATGCTCGGGAAAGAGGAATAAGCCCGATGAATATAAATAAGAAAAATGTATTGAATGTAATAATAGTGAATAAAAAAGGAACATTAGGGAAATAGAATATGAGCACAAACAATCAGGGTGAAGTTGTCAAAGTATCCGGACCATTAGTTGTGGCTCGTGGTTTAGCCGGTGCCAGAATGTATGAAATGGTGCGAGTCGGTGAAGCCAAATTGTTCGGAGAAATTATTGAAATTCGAGGAGACGAATATTCCATTCAGGTTTATGAAGAAACCGAAGGAATAGGACCAGGTCAGCCTGTATTCAGGACAGGAGAAGCCTTAAGTGTTGAATTAGGTCCTGGTTTAATTCGCTCCATTTACGACGGTGTCCAGCGACCTCTGGACAAAATTGCGGCACAGTATGGTGAATATATTGTCCGTGGAGCGGAGAGCCCTTCATTAGACCGTTCTTTAATATGGAAGTTTGAACCTGTAGCGAAAGTGGGCGACCATGTCGTAGCAGGGGATATTTTAGGCACAGTGCGTGAGACAAAATTAGTTGTCCATAAAATTTTGGTGCCTAATGGAATTGAAGGAACAGTTAAAAAAATTGCTCCAGTTGAGGGCAATGTAGATACAATTATCGCAGTTGTTGATACCGAAAAAGGACCGCGTGAATTAACGATGGTCCAGCGTTGGCCTGTTCGTGAACCGCGTCCCGTTGCTAAAAAACTTCCACCATTGGAGCCGTTGACTACAGGACAACGCGTTCTTGACATGTTTTTCCCAATGACAAAAGGTGGAACTGCTTGTGTACCAGGTCCGTTCGGAAGTGGTAAAACGGTTGTTCAACACCAGTTAGCCAAATGGGCAAATGCGAGTATTGTGGTTTATGTGGGATGTGGTGAGCGTGGGAATGAAATGACCGATGTGCTTATGGAATTCCCCGAACTAAAAGACCCCGAATCTGGCGAACCCCTTATGGAACGAACCGTTCTTATTGCAAATACATCTAACATGCCTGTAGCCGCTCGTGAAGCCAGTGTATTCACAGGGATTACAATTGCAGAGTATTTCCGTGATATGGGCTACAGTGTGGCTTTGATGGCAGATTCAACAAGCCGCTGGGCAGAGGCTATGCGTGAGATGTCCGGTCGTTTGGAAGAAATGCCGGGTGAAGAAGGTTATCCCGCCTATTTAGGAACACGAATTGCCAGTTTCTATGAACGCTCAGGGAATGTTATCTGTTTAGGTTCAGATAAGAGAAACGGAACATTATCTCTTATCGGTGCGGTATCCCCTCCGGGCGGAGATTTTTCTGAACCTGTGGTGCAGGCAACCCTCCGTGTCGTTAAAGTATTCTGGGGCTTAGATGATAAGTTGGCGTTTGCCCGACATTTCCCCGCAATCAACTGGCTAACCTCGTATTCTCTCTATCAGGAAGTAGTTGATAAATATGCCAATGAACATTACAATCCAAGATGGTCAGAAGTGCGTCGAAGGGCAATGGCTATATTGCAACGAGAAGCAGAGTTAGAAGAATTAGTGCGACTGGTGGGTATGGATGCTCTTCCAGCGGAAGACCGTTTGTTAATGCAGGCGGCAAAAATGATAAGAGAAGATTTCTTACATCAGAACGCCTTTGATGAATTGGATACCTACACATCCATGGTAAAACAATTTCAACTTTTGAATACAATTTTACATTACTATGATGAAGTTCGTCCTGCATTACAAAAAGGTGTTCCTTTAACCAAACTTTTGACTTTGCCTGTTCTCGAAGAAATTTCTAAAGCAAAATTAATCCATGAGGATAAATTAGCCCAATTTGATGAATTGAGAAATAAAGTTTCAGAACAAGTAAAAGCCTTAATGTCATAAAGTTATAGATAAATGTTAAACAACATAAAAATAGAGTGAGGTGAATAACCGTGGTTACGAAAGAATATCGCACAGTAAAAGAAATTATCGGTCCACTAATGTTAATCGAAGGAGTAGAAGGAATTACTTACGGTGAACTAACGGATATTCGTCTTGACGATGGGACTATGCGTCGTGGACGTGTTCTGGAAGTGCATCGGGACAAAGCAGTAGTTCAGGTATTTGAAGGTACCAGTGGACTGGCTCCCCAAGGTGTTACAGTTAAATTTTTGGGGAAAGGGGTTGAATTAGGTGTCTCATCGGATATTTTGGGTCGAGTGTTTGATGGTTTCGGAAGACCGATTGATGATGGACCTCCTATTATCCCTGAAAAATGGTTGAATATTAACGGGAACCCCATGAACCCCTATTCCAGAGACTATCCTAACGAATTTATCCAAACAGGTATTTCAACAATAGACCTGTTAAATCCATTAGTGCGTGGACAAAAACTCCCCTTCTTTTCAGGTTCGGGTTTACCTCACTCAAGAATGGCGGCACAAGTAGCGCGTCAGGCAAGGGTATTGAAGACGGGTGAAAAGTTTGCTGTGATATTTGCTACAATGGGTATTACCTTTGAAGAAGCAGAGTTTTTTATTAATGACTTCCGCAGAACAGGGGCTCTTGAAAGAGCCGTACTGTTTATTAATCTAGCTGATGACCCTGCTATTGAACGAATAGCAGTTCCTCGTATGGCTTTAACCGCAGCAGAATTTTTAGCATATGAAAAAGATATGCATGTTCTTGTTATTCTAACAGACCTTACAAATTATTGCGAGGCGTTGCGCGAAATATCTGCGGCACGGAAAGAAGTTCCGGGAAGACGCGGTTATCCGGGTTATTTGTATACAGACTTAAGTACGATTTATGAACGAGCAGGTCGTATCAAGGGTAAGAGTGGTTCAATAACCCAGCTTCCTGTATTGACCATGCCTGAAGATGATAAAACACATCCTATCCCTGACCTTACGGGATATATCACAGAAGGGCAGATAATTTTAAGTCGTTCTTTACATGCACAGGGTATTTATCCTCCGGTTGATGTTCTCCCGTCTCTATCTCGATTAAAAGATAAAGGAATTGGTGTTGGAAAGACGCGAGAAGACCATGCAAATGTAATGAATCAGTTATATGCAGCATACGCACGCGGTAAGAATGCAAAAGAATTGGCAGTGGTATTAGGTGAATCTGCCTTGAGCGATATTGACCTTTTATATGTGAAATTTGCAGATGCATTTGAAGACCGTTTTATCCGTCAGGGTGAAGATGAAAACCGCAGTATTGAGGATAGTCTGCGGATAGGTTGGGAATTACTTGGTTTGCTCCCGAAAGCAGAGTTAAAACGCGTGAGACCTGAATTTATTGAAAAATACTATCCCGAAAATAAATAAACCCATATAGAATTATTATGTAAGGTTGCTATATGAGATTAGCAGTAAATCCGACAAGAATGGAGTTGCTTCGGCTACGAAAGAGATTGGTTGTAGCCCAGCGAGGTCATAAGTTGTTAAAAGATAAATTAGATGGTCTGATGAAGGATTTCGGGAGAATTACAGCAGAATATAAAAAGGCACGATTAGAAGTAGACAATGAATTGCCTCAGGTTTTGAAATTGTTTGTTTTGGCTGAAGCTACCTCTTCCAGATTAATTGTAGAAGATGCTCTTGAATCTACAAGACAAGAGATGGATATACAAATGAAACCTCAAAGATTGATGAGTGTGCAGATTCCTAAATTGGAGATTACTTTTGGGAAAAGCGAAGGTGGTTATTCTTTAATTCATACATCATCGGAATTGGACAAAGCTATAACAAAAATGAAAGAATTCTTGCCTAAACTATTGAAAATGGCTGAATTAGAAGAAACTGTCCGTAGATTATGTCAGGAAATAGAGAAGACGAGAAGAAGAGTTAATGCTTTAGAGCATACATTAATCCCACGAATGAAAGAGACTATCAAATTTATTAAGAACAAATTGGACGAAATGGAACGATCAACCACCAGTCAGTTGATGAGGATAAAAGCACAGCGTTTAGCACAAGAAGCAGGTAAGTAGATTTTTAATGTAGATTTTTTATAAGGTCGGACAAGTCAAGCAAGTTCGACCTTATTTACTTATCAGAAAATAATTTATTTCGCCCAATTCACTTGAATATTTTCTTGGAAATTCCGTGCTTGTTCACTAACTTGAGCGGTTTTTACATCACCGGAATGAATATACATACGATATCGGAATGTCAAAGTTTCACCCTTTTTAATCGTATAATTTCCATTTTTTGGAAGGTTCTTATTATATTCCTTTTCGCGGAAGTAGGAGTATCCAAAGCAATTGGCACCGAAAAGTCCATATTTACGAACATGCCAACTGGTAGGATAACGCAGGTTTGATGGATGGTCAAAAATAGCCAATCCTCGCCAACCAACATCTTTCATATCTGCAGAGTAATCACACCATGGGGTCGGTTTCCCCCAAACTTTATCTTCACCTGTTTCACCACTTGCTATGGTTATTATCCCTTTAGATGAAATATCTGGATGCATTCTTGCAGCTACAATTCCTCCTTCTTTTGTATCCCTAAATTCAGTATCCTTTTCTTCTGCAATAAAGGATACAAAAGCATCAAAAATACGGGCTTTCTCGGGAGTATTATAAAAACGGTATTCGCGATTTTCTGTAATTAGGTAATTTCCATCTTTGTCATACCACTTATTATTGCTAACTATCCATCCATAAGCATCGTCTGAACCATAGGTTACATTTTCAACTCTTTGACTACCGGTTCCTTCTTCTTCTGTCCAGACATCTACACCATTAATGTTTCCATACGCGGACCAGAAAGATTTATGATGAGGGTGGTCCTGAGCAAATTTTGGAGTTCCTTCAGGTTTCATGGAATAATCTCTCGTAATAGTAACTTGATTTTCAGACATTAAGGGCCAGAGAAACGGTTTTTTCCATTCTTTGCCATAATGATATACCGTAAGTAATTTATCATCAATAATAACCTTTAAGGTATCAGGCTTATCTCCGGGAATTACCTGGACATGAGGCACATATTCTTTGGGTTTATCATGAAGTTTTACCTCGTATGTATGCTCTGTATTAGGCATTGCACCTTCAGGAATACATACAAATTCTCCATTTCGTATGGTCACAGGAAATTCTTTGCCTGTTTTTGCGTGCAGTATTGTTACTATTTTGTTTTCAGGGACAGTAGCATTGCAGGGTAAAACAAGAATGGGATTAACCATTTTATAATCACCTGCTTTAAGTTGAATTTTCATTTGTTCCAGCGACTCAGGAAAAACAGAAGTGTTTAAGAAAAATAATAGAGTTAAAAGCAATGAGATAGAAATAACTTTGCCATTCATAGTAAGACTCCTTTATCTTGGGGTGATGGTAACTTATTTGGGTTTATTATATAACTTTATTCAAGTATCTTTCAAAAACTATAAAAAAAGCAGTTTTAAATTATAGATGAATTTTTAGTATTCTTATATGAAATGTCAAGAGAAAATAAAAGGAATAAATTATGGAAACAAGAAGAGATTTTATAAAGACATGTGCTTTAGGTTTAGGTTTAACAGGTGTTAGCCCGATTACTTTTGGAGGTACAGAAACAGGACAAAAGAAAGAAGATAATGAAACAAAAAGGTATCAAGGGGGAATTAGTCCTTGGCCTTTGGTTTTAAATACAAGCACAATAAGGCCTGCCCCGAACTTATTAGAAAAGATAAAGATTGCTCATGAAACGAAATGGGATGGAGTAGAACCGTGGATTAATGAGATAGAGGAATACGAGAAACAAGGAGGTAATTTAAAAGACTTAGGTAAACAAATTAAAGATTTAGGGCTTATTGTACCTAATGTAATAGGTCTGTGGGATTCTATGCCTGAGGGTGAGGAAAACTTTAAATCTTCTCTGGAAGTAAATCGTAATAGAATGCGGATGGCTGCAGATATTGGTTCTAAACATATTGCAGCAATTCCAGCACCTGATAGAGAAAATATAGACCTGAAATGGTGTGCCCGTTGTTATAAAGAATTGCTGAAAATTGGGGAGGAAGAATATGGAATAAGGGTTGTTGTTGAGTTTGTAGGTTTCTTTAAGGGAGTTTATCGTTTTGGGCAAGCCTGTGCCATTGCTGTGGATGCAGATGACCCAAGAGCATGTATTCTTGCGGATACCTTTCACTTATTCCGTGGGGGGTCAGGTTTCTCCGGTTTAGAATTAGTTCAGGGCAAACTTATTGCCCATTTCCATTGGAATGATGTGCCGGGAGATGTTCCCCGCGAAGAACAAGGCGATGCTCATCGTATATATCCTGGAGATGGAATTCTTCCTTTAAAAGAAGTACTAATAACATTAAAGAATATCGGTTATACGGGTTGCCTATCGTTGGAAATTTTTAATAGAGAATATTGGAAGCAGGACTTAAAAGTGGTAGCAGAAAATGGTTTGAAAAAAATGCAGGAATGTGTTAAATCAGCAGGAGTATAGTGGATGCAATTTCGATTTCTATTATTTTTAGGTATAATACTGTTTTTACCCTTTGTTTTTAGTTGTCAGCATGGTAATGTGCTGGAGAAATTAAGTACAAATACCGAGTTCAAACAGGAAGAAAGCCCGGATTTATTATTAGAAGATATATATTCCAATGAGGAAGAGGAGGAAATAGAAATATCTTTGAATGATATGGATAACGCAGATAAAGGGGATATACCACAGGGGATAGAATTCAATGAAAAAGTTCCTCATCTCTGGCCTATAAAAGATAATTCGGGGTATATTAGTTCCTGGTTTGGCGCTTCTCGCAGTAAAGGAGGCGGTAGCACAAGAGTACATAAAGGAATTGATATTATTGTTCCACAAGGGACCCCTGTAATAGCAACGGCGGATGGAATTGTTCGTTTAGCAGGGACAATGAATGGTTACGGTTTATTAATTGTTGTAGAACATACAGATGGAATACACAGTGCGTATGCCCATTTGAGCCAATTGATGGTTAAAGTAGGGGATGTTATAAAAGAAGGGGATATTATAGGTCTGTCTGGTGACACAGGTAGGGTAACTACTGCTCATCTACATTATGAAGTCAGAAAAGGTGAAAAAGCACTGAATCCTTTATGGTTTTTGCCGGCTATAGAAGAATAAATTTTTTAATAGAAGTAAATGCTTTTATTTATCCAATCAATTTCATTTTAGGGGGTATTGATTTAAAATGTATAATATAGTAAAGTTAAAAGTTGTTTGACTTTATAAGGAGGCTGAATACTCTGATTACAGGTAATATTCACG
>DAOSUS010000078.1:7376-14275 GCA_035378955.1 Candidatus Hydrogenedens sp.
GGTTTAAAAGCAAATCAGATAAAGAGGCTTGAATCACTAAAGAATAGGAAACCGGTTGCAACGAGAATAATTTCAGTAGAATTGAGCCGAACATTATGCGAACTATCTCATGAGATTAGCCGACAGATAGGTGTTCTTATAGACCGTAAAGGAAGAATAACGGATGTGTGTGTGGGTGATGCACAGTCAATTCCTATGCCCCCTATTGAGAGGAGGGCGTTAAACCGATTATCTGAGGTGCGGCTTGTCCATACGCATTTAGGGACACATACAGGATTGGATGATGACGACTTGAGTTATCTTGCCATTTATAGATTAGACGCTGTGGCTGCAATAGAAGTAGATAATAATGCCCTTCCTAAGAAAATATATTTCGCCCATTTGCTCCCTGCAAATGATGAGAATAAATCGTGGCAAATTTATCCCCCGACTACAGTTTATGATTTGAAAGAAGATTTTTTAGAATTAATTCAATCTTTGGAAGAAGAATTAGAACGCAACCGTGTCTTCAATCAACCTAATTTAAAAGGGGACAATGCCATTCTAATTCATGTATCCACACAACCTTTGTCTACTATACAGGATTCGGTGCAGGAACTTACAGAGTTAGCCCGAAGTGCCGGGATAAAGGTACTGGATAAAGTAATACAAAGGAGACCTCCTGACGCAAGGTATGTATTAGGACAGGGTAAGTTCAAACAGATACTTATACGGGCGGTGCAATTAGGGGCAGATATGCTTGTTTTTGACCAGAATCTAAGCCCATCGCAAGTAAAGTCTTTATCTGACTTTACTGATTTGAAAATTTTAGATAGGACACAGGTGATATTGGATATATTTGCTCAACATGCAATTACACGAGAAGGAAAGATTCAAGTAGAGTTAGCCCAACTAAAATATCTATTTCCGTTTCTGGGTATAAAACAAACAGCACTGTCGCGATTGACAGGTGGAATTGGTGGAAGGGGGCCCGGTGAAACGAAATTGGAAATTGATAGAAGAAGGGCGAGAGACCGAATTGCTCAATTAGAGCAAGAAGTAAAGGAATTGGGAAAACGAAGAGAATTAAGAAGGCAGGTCCGAACGGTTCGTCAAGTTCCGACCGTGGCTATTGTCGGATATACAAATGCGGGAAAATCTACTTTGCTAAACAATTTGACAAATAGCACAGTTGTTGCAGAGGATTTTTTATTTGCCACCTTACACCCAGTTTCAAGAAGATTGCGTTTCCCTCGCGAAAGGGAAGTAATTATTATTGATACAGTCGGTTTTATACGGAATCTGCCCAAAGACTTGATGTCCGCATTCCGAACAACATTTGAAGAAATTAATGATGCGGATTTATTATTACATGTATTAGATGTTTCATCGGAAGATGTTGAAGAAAAACACGATACCGTAGTAAGACTGTTAAAAGATTTAGAATTGGATACCAAACCACGAATTAATGTGTTAAATAAAATTGATAAGGCCAATCCCTCTATTGTTCAAGGGTTAATTCAACAATATGATGGAGTTCCTATTAGTGCCCTGGATTCTTCAACATTTAATCCTTTACTTAAAAAGATGGAGATACTTCTTTGGGGACGAACAGCGTTATACGAATCAAAATTTTAGTAATGTTTCTTTTATTAGGGACTTTGTTTCAATGTTCTAAAAGTGCCGATGTGGCTACAACTATAACATTGGCAAAAAATAAAGTGAATGAGTATTATCAACTACAAGAACAAATTAAAAATACGCCAACTTCTTCATCGCAACAATTACAAGAATTAAATGTAAAAGCCCGTTCTTTAATAAATGATGCTCAAATTATGTTGGAGCAAATAGATGTGGTAAATCTGGATTTTTCAGAGGGGATTGATGTATATCTGAATGTTTTAGAGATTCAGGGCAATCATGATTGGGTCGTTAAAATTTTAGAGAAACTTGTCAGAAAAAATTCAGATAATGGAGATTATTGGGTCAGAATGGGCTGGAATAATATGAAGAAAGGGAATGAATATCTTCAGGAGGCTTTCCGTTGTTTTGAAAAAGCCGTAAAATTAAAGGTGTCAGAAAAAGAGAAAATACGATTATGGAGTTCTTTTGGAGATATTTATTGGGAATTAAGACAAATAGAACCAGCGAGAGAATCATATAAAAAGGCTTTGGAAATAGACAGTGATATTTGGTCAAAAGTTGGTTTGTCGGGTATTGATGTTGTTGATGGGAATATGAAAGAAGCAGAGGATAGGCTGGTATCAATTGGTAAGGATTTACAGCAATACGATGTTCCTGTTCGTTTAAGAATGAGGGAGGCATTATCAATATTTGAAGAGCAGAAAAAAAATATTGATGAAAAGGCAGAGATGATGATGGCCTATAGCCATATATTATATAGAGCAGGAAGGATAGAGGATGCTATTGCCACAGCAAATCACGCTTTGTTTATGAATAATCAAAATTGGGAAGGGTGGAATTTCTTAGGCAGTATATACCTTCAGTTAGGTTATTTAAAAGATGCAGAAAAGACATTTTTAGAATCATTAAAGGTAAATTCAGAACAGCCCAATGTGAAGAAGATTGTTGAAGAGTTGTCAAAGTCAAAAGAGACAAGTCCTACAACCGATAAAAGTCCTCAGCCGTTAATTTTTAGAAAAAACTAAACATAAAAGTAGAATATCAAGAAAATGAACAGATATTAGAGCAATATAATTAAAGTTGTGATATTAATAAAAATATGATATAATATAGTGCATTTCTGTGAAAATTCCCTTATAACTGTTAGAGTAAAAATATGTTTGAGTCCCTATCAAAAAAATTAGAATCGGCATTTAAGTTCTTTCGTGGTCAACTTCGGCTAACAGAAGAGAACATGAAGGAAGGGTTGCAAATTATTCGTGTAGCCCTTTTAGAAGCCGATGTTAACTACAAAGTAGTCAAAAAGTTTATTGAAGATATTCAACAAAAAGCATTGGGACAAAATGTTTTAGAGAGTATAAATCCAACTCAACAACTTATTAAAATTGTATATGATGAACTTGTAGAAATTATGGGTGGTGAAAATAAGGAACTTGCAAAGGCAAGCACACCACCTACAATAATAATGATGGTTGGATTGCAGGGACAAGGCAAAACGACATCTGCAGCAAAACTTGCATATTACATGAAGAGGAAAAAAGGGCAAAAACCGATGTTGGTTGCGTGTGATATTTATCGCCCTGCAGCCATAAAACAGTTAGAAATTTTAGCACAACAGGCAGAAGTGGAATATTTCTCTTTGGGTTCGGATGTGAATCCAGTAGATATAGCCATGATGTCTATCGGTGAAGCAAATTTAAGAGGTTGTGATACGGTTATCCTGGATACCGCGGGAAGACTTCATATTGATACGGAAATGATGGCAGAAGTGCGTCAAATAGCCATACAAGTAAAGCCCCATGAAATACTTTTTGTAGCCAATGCAATGATGGGGCAGGATGCAGTCCGCTCTGCAAAACAATTTCACGATACCGTGCCTCTTACAGGTGTTGTCTTAACACAGATGGATGGTGATGCTCGTGGTGGTGCTGCATTAAGTATTATTGAGGTTACCCATTGTCCTATTAAATTTATTGGTACCGGAGAAAAGATTGATGCGTTAGAGTTATTCCATCCAAGACGGATGGCAGACCAGATTTTAGGGATGGGAGATGTTGTCTCTCTTGTGGAAAAAGCACAAGAGGTTGTAGATAAAGAAAAGGCGATGCAATTTCAGGAAAAAGTTCGGAAAGCCAACTGGGATTTAGAAGACTTTCTGGAACAAATGCGGCAGGTCAAAAAGATGGGAAGTTTCAGTGATTTGATAAAGAAAATTCCCGGGATTGGTAAGATGATTCCTTCTGGTATGGACCTGCCCGAAGATGAAATGAAACATACAGAAGCGATAATACTTTCTATGACAAAGGAAGAGAGACGAAATCCAAAAATTATTAATGGAAGTCGTCGCAGAAGAATTGCAGATGGAAGTGGAACATCTGTGCAAGAAGTGAATGCATTATTAAAAGATTTTGAAAAGATGCGTAAGATGATGAAAGATATGGTTAAAGGGGCAAAAGGAAAAATTCCGAAAGGAATTGGCCCTTTTATGCCCGGAGGTATAATGTAATAGAAAGAAATCAATTAATAAACATATAACACCGAAAAACAACAAAGAAAGGAAGATTATGGCAACAGTAATACGGTTAAAAAGAGGTGGAAGAACTCATGAACCTTACTATCGTATCGTAGTTATGGATTCAAGAGAAAGAAGACAGGGAAAAGAGATTGATATTATTGGGTTTTACCAACCCAAGGCTCGCCCTGAACCTATTACAAAGATTGACGAAGAGAAATTGAAGCAATGGCTGAATAAAGGTGTTCGCACATCGGATACGGTGCATTCATTAATCAAAAAAATGGGTATATTAAAAAATACCCAGAACACTTAATCATTAATAGTGTAATGATATTGGAGTTATACCGTGAAAGACCTTGTAGAATTTATAGCTAAAAAATTGGTTAAAAAGCCTGAAGAAGTATCCGTATCTTCCATAGAATCCGAAGAGCAAATAGTATTGCAATTGAAAGTGGAGAAGGAAGATATGGGAAGGATTATAGGTAAGAATGGTAAGACGATTAAAGCAATACGGACAATAATTAATATTGCTTCTGCCAAATTAGGTAAAAAAGTAAATCTGGAAGTTCTCGAATAACGGGAAAAATAAAATATAAGTTATTTGGAATGACAATACAAATAGATGTACTAACAATTTTTCCAGAATACTTTGAGATACCTCTTCAGAATAGTTTGTTAGGTAAAGCAATTCAAGAGGGAATAATGAAGGTAAAAGTACATAACATAAGAGATTTTGCGAAAGATAAACATAAAACGGTTGACGATACTCCGTATGGAGGTGGACCAGGAATGGTAATGAAGTGTGAGCCTATATTTGATGCTGTAGATGCTCTAAAAGATAGCAATTCTCTCGAACATGTAATTTTGTTATCTCCCGGAGGTAAAATCCTTACACAGGACAAAGTCAGGGAGATGGCACAATGGAAAGACTTTGTTCTGATATGTGGGCGATATGAAGGAGTCGATGAACGGATTGTGGAAAACTTGATAACAGAAGAAATATCTATTGGCGATTATGTATTAAGTGGCGGAGAATTGCCTGCTCTTGTCATTATCGAGGCTGTTAGTCGGATGTTGCCCGGTGTTATTGGAGAATGGGAATCTGTTACAAATGATTCTTTATATGATGGATTATTATCCTATCCGCAGTATACGAAACCTGCGGAATTCCGTGGAATGAAGGTCCCGGAGATATTATTGTCAGGCAATCATGAAAAGATACGGATTTGGCGAGAAGAACAATCGCTTTCGAGAACAAAAAGGAAACGCCCGGATTTATTAGAAAAATATCTGGAAAAGAAAAAAAACAGTAATAATCAAGTGGAATAATCAAATACAAAATAAATATAATATATACTTCATAAAAGGAGAATTAACCGTGGATGTAATTAGTGAATATTTATCAAAACACATGAAACCCCCAGAGAAATTACCTGAATTTAATGTAGGAGATACAGTTCGGGTGCATTTTAAGATTGTTGAAGGGGGAAAAGAAAGAATTCAGATTTTTGAAGGTGTAGTTATTGGACGCAAACATGGAACCAGTCCACATGCTACATTTACCGTAAGAAGGGTAACTTATGGTGAAGGAGTGGAACGCGTTTTCCCATTACATTCCCCTCGTATTGCTAAAGTAGATGTTGTTCGTGAAGGTAAGGTGAGAAGAGCGAAACTTTACTACCTGAGAGAGCGTATTGGTAAGCATGCTAAAGTGAAAGCAAAGCAAAGACTTGCTATCGAAGAAACATCTCAAGAGCCATCCAGCGAAAGTTAAAATTTCCATACAACTCGCTTTATTCCATAGGTATAGGGGGCTTATTAATTTGAAAAAACATATAAAATAGGGGTATAGTTTTAAAAACTATGGAATGATTATATGTTGAATGGGGATGTTCTTGTATTAAATCGCTCATGGATTGCGGTGAATATAACCACCGTGAAAAGGGCTATGGTTCTGCTCTTTCAAGGGCATGCTTGTGTTGTTCACCTTAGAGATTATACTCTGTATGATTTTAATTCCTGGTGTGAATTATCACAGGAAAAAGAACAATTTCACAAAGGTCGGTATATTGTTACGCCAAGTATGAAGATATTACTTCCGGATGTTATCCTGCTGACAGTTTATAACGGCTTTGTCCTCCGCGAGGTTCGTTTGTGTAGAAAGAATATATTTGAAAGGGACCGCTGTCAATGTCAATACTGCGGGAAGGTATTGCCCAAACACGAATTAACTATAGACCATGTAATACCTCGTTCCCGTGGTGGTGAAGATACATGGGAGAATTTAGTGCTTGCCTGTTTATCGTGTAATTTGCGGAAAGGGAATCTTACGCCGGATGAAGCACAGATGTCTTTGCTTAGAAAACCTATCGCTCCTAAATGGCTGCCAAAATTAGGAATTCGTGTCCGTAAAGAACAATTATCAACATGGCAAAAGTTTGTTGATTTTGCATACTGGCATACTGAAATATCCGAGTAGCATGAACAAAAAAGAGATAGAGGGGGTATTCTTTATTTATTAGATGTTTCACTCTAAAATAATTATTAAGAAAGTAAAAATGGAATTTTTTGTTTTGAGAATATTATGTTTGTAGATGTAATCGTTTTATTACCAATTGAGAGTGTTTTAACTTACAGAGTTCCTGAGAAATTACAATCCAGAATTTCTGTAGGGTCTCGTGTGATTATTCCTGTTCGGAATACAATGGAGGTAGGAGTTGTTAAAAGTATCCATAACGAGGCTCCAAAAAATGATGTTGCA
>DAOSUS010000079.1 GCA_035378955.1 Candidatus Hydrogenedens sp.
TTAAACAAGGGAAAGTTACAATTTTCATCAGCATATTATTACTATGCAGGGCATAGTCCTATATCAGGGATACCTTTTGATATTGATAAAGACGGTATTTATGATTTAATTATTGCGAATAATGCTTCAAATGATGTATCCTTTGTTTTGGGAAGGAAACCATAAAATCTGATAATCTTTGAAACAAATTTGTTAAAAAGAATGTCAAATTTAGCGTTTTATTGATTTTAAATACTATAAGAAGGAGTTTTGTCTTATGGATATGGTAAAGAAAATATTAAAGTGGGTTGGGATTGTAATTCTTGCTCTAATTCTTGTTTTATTGTTATTTAAATTCTACGCAGATCGTACTTATTTTAATAACTATGATCCCAAACTTCCCTTGAATGTTCGGGTTGAAGAAGTAAAAGAAATCAATGATGAAATAGAGGTTTTTAATGTCAAACGCCCCAGGCATTTTCAAAGCATTAAATTTTCTTATGAAAGTAGACCTGGCGAACGCGTTCCTGCTTTACTTTTGTTACCTACAGAATTGAAAGGAAAAGTTCCCTGTGTTATTTTTCTTCATGGGATTGGACAGAGTAAAGGTTTTATACATGAAATAGCAGGACCTTTCACGGAAAAAGGATTTGCAATGGTCAGTTTTGACCAGAGTATGCAAGGAGAACGAAAAATTCAAGGCGGATGGTTAAAACAAGCAATAGCCTTTCGTCAACGCCCATGGAAAACCATTAATGATGCACGAAGACTTATTGATTATTTACAAACACATCCGGATATTGACGCTAATCGTCTTTATCTGGTTGGTGCAAGTTATGGGGCTATTACTGGTTGCACCCTTACTGCATTTGAAAAACGAATTAAGGCGTCTATACTTGTGGTAGGCGGTGGCAATATCAAAAGAATGCTGGATGCTCCCGCAATCAAAAATAATGCTCCGAAATGGCTTCATGCTATAGGGAAACCTATTGTTTCGTTTATTATGAATGTTGCTGACCCCATTCACTACGCAAAAAATACTTCCCCGACGCCGTTATTATTTTTGAATGGCGACCAGGACACATTGGTTACCCCGGAAGCAGGAAAAATATTGTTTGAGGCAGCGGGAGAACCTAAAGAGATACGCTGGTATCCCATTGACCATCCTGGTTTGCGGGATAGCGATGGGATTAAAATAATTCAGATGTTGGACGATGGACTTGCCTGGTTGGTGGAACAGGATAATAAGGTAAAACAGAACAAAGTAGGATGGTACCGGGGCTGGGAGTCGAACCCAGGACATCTGGAACCACAATCCAGTGCTCTAACCAACTGAGCTACCCCGGCACCTATAATTATTTTACAAAAAAATTATTAAAAAACGCAAGATATATATTAAACGGTGGGATTTATTTTCTCTCTCCAATATATTAACAAGTCATTCAGAATATCTTTTATGTCGTATTTCGGTTCCCAGGAAGTGTCTGTTTTTAGTTTTTCATAACTCCCGCATATTATAGGTATGTCGTTGGTGCGTGTCCTTTCCTTATCAGTACAAATCTCAACTTTTATGCCGGTGATTGTCTGAAGGATATGGATGATTTGTTTTAGGGAATGAGACTTACCTGAGCATAAGTTATAGACTTCACCGTTTCCCTTTCCTTGGGCGAGTAATTCATAGGCACGGACTACATCGGATACATGCAGGAAATCGCGTTCTACCTCAATATTTCCAACATGTAAAACGGGCTCTTTCCATCCTTTTTCAATTTCAACAAATTGTTTAGCAAAACTGGATAAAACAAATCGTTCGTTTTGTCCTGCCCCCGAATGATTAAAAGGACGAACGATAACTGTTGCTAACAGTCCCTTTTTATGAATGTATTGGCAGTAAAAATCTGAGGCAAGTTTTGATATGGCATAGGGATTTTGAGGATTTAACGGATGTGTCTCGTTCACAGGCAAATAATGCGGAGGTCCATATACCTCTGAAGTGCTGATAAATATAAAGGTAATGTTTTGCCCAAAATGGTTATTCAATATTTGTGTTAATGTGATGACGCTGTCGGTATTGGTTTGAAAACAGGAGAGTGGGTCTTGCATGGATTGTGGAACAAAACTAATAGCGGATAGATGAAATACATGGGAGACAGGACCTATGGTTTTGAGGAAGTTTTCGGTTTGCTCTTTATCCAATAGATTGCAAGTGTGTATACCTGTTTGAGAGGTAATATCGCAACCGATTACTTCCCAACCCGAGTTCTGGAGATGTCGGGTTAGATGTTTGCCGACAAAACCTCCGGTACCGGTAATGAGAGCCCGTTTGCTCATGCTTCTGCCTTTGATTCGCGAATATGTTTCTCAACAAATTTCAAGTCAGCATCTACCATCATTTGAACTAAATCGGAGAATGAATGTTTCTTTCTCCATCCTAATTTTGCTTTGGCTTTGGAACAATTGCCCAGAAGCAAGTTTACTTCTGCGGGACGATAGAATTGTTGGTCCGTTTTAACATACTTTTGCCAGTCCAGTCCAACATGTGAAAATGCAATCTCACAAAATTCACGGACGCTATGCGTTTCTTCACTGGCAATAACATAATCATCGGGGGTATCCTGCTGTAACATTAACCACATGGCTTCAACATAATCACCCGCAAAACCCCAGTCCCGTTTGGCTTCCAGATTTCCTAAAAGCAATTCATTTTTCAATCCATGAACAATACAGGCAACTCCATGAGTTATTTTTCGTGTAACGAACTCAAGCCCTCGCCGTGGGGATTCATGATTAAAAAGAATGCCTGAACATGTAAAAATATCATAACTTTCCCGATAATTTACGGTAATCATGTGACCATAAACTTTTGCGACACCATAGGGACTACGCGGGTGGAAAGGAGTATTTTCTGTTTGAGGGGTTTCCTTTACCTTACCAAACATTTCGCTGGAAGAAGCCTGATAGAAACGGATTTTGGGATTTACTACACGAATGGCTTCTAATACGCGTGTAACGCCTAATGCGGTTACATCGCCCGTTAGAATAGGTTGCTTCCATGAAGTAGGGACAAAGGACTGGGCCGCGAGATTGTATACTTCATGCGGGTTGGCAGTTTGGATAGCCTCAATCACAGATACCTGGTCTGTTAAATCCGCTTGAATGAGGGTAATATTATCCTGAATATGAGCAATGCGTTCGAATGTTTCCGTGCTTGACCTGCGGACAATACCATATACCTCATATCCTTTTGATAGTAAAAATTCTGCGAGATAAGAGCCATCCTGTCCAGTAATTCCTGTTATCAAGGCACGGCGTTTTTCTTTGTTTCCGATTTCTTGCATGTTTATCTCCTAATCAATATTGTAAAACTTTTTGAACCAGTGAACATAGCGTTGAATACCTTCTTCTACGGGGATGCAGGGTTTGTAGTTAAGTAAAGTTTGGGCATGTGTAATATCTGCATAGGTGATTTCTACATCCCCCGGTTGATAAGGTTGCCATTCAATTTCCGCAGGTTTGCCTACACATTTTGAAATGATTTCTATTAGGTCAATAAGTTTTGTTGTTCGACTTTCACCCAGATTAAAAATTTCATATTGAAAGGGTCTCTCAATACTTTTCATAATCCCATCCAGAATATCATCAATATAAGTATAATCACGAGCGGAAGTCCCATCGCCAAAAAGAATGACAGGTTTCCCTGAGATGATTTGCTTTGTAAATTTATGAATTCCCATATCGGGTCTTTGTCGCGGACCATATACCGTAAAAAAGCGGAGCATGGTTACATTCAGTCCGTAGATGGAACTATAAACATGGGATTGGAGTTCATTTGTTCGTTTGGTTACTGCATAGGGACTGATGGGAAACATTACGGGGTCCTCCTCGGAATAAGGGATGGCTTTACTTCCTCCGTATACCGATGAACTGGACGCAAATACAAGATGAGAAGGACGGATATCCCGACAAGCATCCAATATGTTTTGCGAACCGATAATGTTTATTCGGTAATACTCCTCGGGATTTTCAAGAGAAGGACGAACACCGGCACGGGCAGCAAGGTGAACCACTACATCCGGTCTTTGTTTTTCAAAAATTTCATATAGGGTTTCTCTGTCGCATATATCTGCTTCATATAATGTGAAAAGGTCAGATTTGGAAGCCGTTTCTATATATCTTCGTTTTATCTGTGGGTCATAGGTTGGACTAAAATCATCCATTCCAATAACCTCATGTTTGCATGCTATAAGTCGGTCTGCAAGGCTGGAACCAATAAATCCCGCTACACCTGTTATTAATACTTTCATAAACTTCCCCTTATGTTATTTACATGGAATTAAAAGTGTAATAAAAAAACTTTTCAAAAGGCAAACCTTTTGATTTTTTTGTTTCATTAAAGGAGCTGTTATTTATGTTTATATCTCCGCAAATCGGGAATAAATTTTTATTAAAGAAAATATTTTCTATGCCGATAATAAATATTGGAAGCCGACACATGGAGGTTGAGGCAAAAGACACGGAAGTCAGGAATGCCTGAAAGGGCAAGCATCCAGAATAGCGCCATGACAGAAGACTGTCGTGGCGTTCTTATTTTAAATTGTTATGAATTAAATCAATTGTATTTTTTCCTACCCATCGTTCATGGTAAAAAGACTATGCAAAAATCCGCTATGTATATGTAATGTATAGCACACATTAATCCTGTTATTACTATAATCTAAATCCGCTCTTATTTGTAATTCCATTTTTGTCACCAATATTTATCGTGAAACAAATGTTTATAAAATTATGTTATATTTTATAAGAATGTTTTTTTGGAGTGTAAACATGGAAAATTTGGCGAAGTATCAACAGTATGCAGAAAAAATAACAATATTTAAAGAACTAACAGCTGAAGAAGTTGCCCATCTTCTCAAACAGGGGAGGGTTTTTGATTATCCTCAAGGAAAGACTATTTTTTATGAAGGGCAATTAGGTTCGGCTTTGTTTGTTATATTATCCGGTAAAGTTGGATTGTATAAAAAGGCGAAAGAAATTGCGGTAATTGGTGTTGGGGATGTTTTTGGGGAAATGTCCGTATTAAACAAATCGCCGAGAACGGCGTCTGCGGTAGCACTTACACCTGTTCGTGTTTTTACGATGGATGAACACCAATTGTCTACCATGATGGACACGAAAATTGCCGTTCGTTTTTTAATGAATATTATCCATGTTCTTTCGGAGCGATTAGAACGAATGAATAAAGGTGCATGAGGAAGAATTGCTAATCCTGAATCCCCTAGCTTAACTCTTTTGCTCGATAGCCAATCAAAATAATGAAGACAAATAAAGAGAATAATAAAGACCTATAAGTCGTAGGGAACAGATTTATTTTATATATGTTCTCTTTTCTTTCCTTCCAATTACTTTTATCGCTTCTTTTTTGTTACAATAAAATTAGATATTGATGTAAAAATCTAAAATTGGAGGAATATAATATAAAATGATTGAAAGAGTTGTTCGGATAATAAAGTTTTTAGTGTTTAGTGTGTTATGTCTCATATTAACCTTTTTTGTTTTAGTGAGTTTGTTTGATAATGTTTTGGCTTTGGTGGATTTGCCCAATTACAATTATATTCCCGATATTAAAAAGCTTAAAGAAGAGGGAAAATTAAAAGAAGCCTATGAACTTGCACAATATGTTACAAAAAATCCGGACCTTCCCGAATATTTAGAAGCCCAAAAATTAGCGGAAGAATTGGATCAGGAAATAAATTCGTTTTGGGGTAGAGCCAAAAGGGTTGTTAACGGTTTTATTTTTGGCTCGGGTGATTCAATTGAAGAAATCGTAGGGGGTATGGCTTCCGATTTAATTGCGTATGGGGATGTTCGAGATTTGGTGAAACAGGGTTATTATAAAATAACAGGAAAAGAGACAGACGCGGTAATTGTAGCATTGGCGAGTATCGGACTATTGACAGAGTTTGTAGATATTGCAGATTGGGTACCATCTATATTAAAAGCATTTCGTAAAGTAAAATCAATTACAAACAAATTTGCTGATTTTATTATCTCAAGTTGTAAAAAGTCTGCAAAAGCTATGAAACTGGACGATTCTTTAGGACTTGCCTTTAAGAATATCCAAAAAATGGTGGACAAAGTTGGGATGAGTAGGGGAGCAACTATTATGAAACATATAGATACGCCATTAGATTTGGATGTTGTGGTGAAGATGATGGATAAAAATTCGGATGCAGTTTATTTGGCGGTGAAAAATGGAGGAAGTGATGGAATAGATGTAATTAAGAAGGTATCTTCTATGGATAATGGGGTTGACTTGTTATCTATAGCGGGGAAGAAAGGTCCTGCAGGAATTCAATTCCTTAAAAAGGGAGGGATAGTTCATCGATATGCAATTATTACCCGAGTGGGAGCAAGGTTAGCAAAAAATATCTATTTAGGGCGAGTTTATAATTTATGGAAGGCTCAATTTTCTTTAATTCCAAAACAATTTCGATGGGGAATTTTTGGAATTTTGTTATTAGCAACCGTGTTTTGCTTTTATAATGTCGGGAAAGAATTTTGGAAGATTTATCATGACATAATATTATCAAGGAGAGTAAAAAGCACGGTCTCTTCAGGATAATATTTCGGTTGAGGGAGAGCAAATATTTGTAATTATTAATTAAATACAGTATTTTTTAGTAAGAAGCAAACTATTTCCGAAATAAAATGCTGGATAATTCTCTAACAAAAATTTTATACATTACATATTTCGAAGGCGCGTTTTAGGGATTGGAGAGGATCGGGGTTTTTAGGGACGAATTCGTGGGCGACGAAGCCATCATAATTCAGTTCTACGAGCACTTCGCAAATTCTGCGATAGTTTAATTCTTGTGTTTCGTCAATATCATTTCTACCCGGAACGCCACCTGTATGGATATGTCCGATGTATTGAATGTTATCTTTGAGTGTCTGGATAATATCGCCTTCCATAATTTGCATGTGGTAAATGTCATAGAGGAGTTTAAAACGCGGGGAAGCAATGCGTTTTGCTAATTCTACGCCCCAGGAGGTATGGTCGCACATATAATTTTTGTGGTCGCGTTTGCTGTTGAGCAATTCCATAATAACATTAACACCTAATTGCTCTGCTAAGGGCATAATTTCTTTTAGCCCTTTAACGCAGTTTTCTAAACCTTCTTTATCATCAATTTTACCGCGATTGCCGGAAAAGACAATCATGTTGGTAAGTCCTGCTTCGGCGACTTCACGGAGGCGTTTTGCTGCATTGTCAATGAGGTGTTTATGGTTAGCGGGGTCATTCCAACCTTTTTCAATTCCGCCGGGACCGTTTGCCATTGTGCAAATAAGTCCATGCTCTTTAACAATTGCCCATTCGTTCGGGTCAAGCAAATCAATACCAACCAAGCCGATTTCTTTTACTGCTTTGCAAAAATCAGGCATGGGGATTTTCCCATAACACCAGCGTGAAACGGATTGCTTTATGCGTCCCTTGGATGGTGTTGTATCCTGAGCAGAGGTAGTTGTGGCTATGATAGGTGAGGTTAATGTGGCGATGGAGATTGTCTTGATAAAATCGCGACGGCCTGTTTTATGTTTTATGGTTTGTTCACTTTTTTTCATTGGGTTACTCCTTTGTTAAGTAATTGATATATTTATGATTGTAGTATTTTTTATTTGCATTATAAAAATCAAATTGTATAGTATAATATAACTTTTACGGTAAATAAAGAAAAATTTATTTGACAAATGAGTTAAAATTGTGTAATATATAGTATGTAGTTTTTTCGTTTTCAAAATTTTGTAATGAAAACAAAGGAATTTAGGTTAATAAAACAATGAACAGTGGAGGCAAAAAAATGAAAGCAGGAAAGTTTATCGCAAGTCTAACAAGCACACGCACAACCATCTCTGTATGTCTACTGATGATAGGCTTCCTTGTGGTAGCGATGAGTGCACAAGGATTGGTGAGTGTAACGAAACAGATAACAGGACTGGATGCCAATGGCTACTTTGTCAATGGCACGACAGAATTATCTGTTCAGGTTACAATCAATTATGATGGTTCTGAAGGGACGATTACTGCTTTGGGATATGAAGAAAAGATTCCTGCAGGATTTTCCTATTTAGGACCCTTAGCCAGTGAATATCCAACCCCGCCCATAGTTCCGAATGCAGGGCAAACAGGAACACTGAATTTTGCTTATATCTTTGTTCCTTCGTTCCCGGCAACCTTTACCTATCGGATTGCCTGCCCGACTTCAATATGCGAACCGGGACAACTTGAAGGTAAGGTTTTATATCGTACAACGGGACCTCAATTAGAAAGTGCTACTACTATCAATGTTATTCAATTAGAGCCAACCAGTCTTTCCTTTACTCGTGAATTATCTGGTCCAGGTGTATCGGGTGTAAATAATAATTTTTACATTCCAGGTCAGGATATATATGTAACCATTCATATAGAGAAGGAAGGACCTCAAGCAATAACAGCATTGGGTTTCCAGGATACATTGCCAACAGGCTGGACCTATCAGGGCTTATTAGAAGGTAGTTTGCCGGTTGAGCCTACAATAGGAAAAACGGGCTTGTTAGAATTTGCTTATGTTGATATTCCTTCATTTCCTGCTCAATTCACATATATTGTAAATGTTCCCGAAAGTTTTTCTGGACCGGCGGTGATTGGTGGAGATATTGTTGAAGGTTCAGAAACAAAATCGAGTGCGGTTGTCTATCGTACTTGTGGTGACTCTATACTTTCGCCTAAAGTAGAAACAAATTTAGATGGTTCAGTTCCTTGTTTGTTAGTTAGTCGGAGTTTCACGAGGAACTATTATATTCCGGGTCAAGTTGTAGAGGTTACAATAAATATTCGTATTAATCCGGATAGTCCATGTCCGAGTCCTGTAACGGCATTAGGTTATGAAGAATTTATTCCTGCAGGTTGGACTTATGAAGGACCCTTAGCCAGTGAAAATCCAACACCACCAATCGTTCCTAATTATGGTGCTACGGGAACATTATCCTTTGCTTACATTTTTGTTCCGAATTTATCAGGAAGTGGTGCTTCTTTCACATATCGTATGAAAGCCAGTGAAAGTTCCTCAGGACCTCAAACAATTACAGGTCGGGCTAAGTATCGTTTGAGTGGAGGAGAATTGCTGAGCGATATAGCAGTGAGTGAGTTAATAGATGATACACCGCCGGAGTTGACATTATTAGGTGATGCAGAAGTAACTATAGAATGCGGTTCGGAATATCAAGATGCGGGAGTCACAGCAACAGATGTTCCGGATGGTGATTTAACCGAACAAATTCAGGTAACAAACAATGTAAATACATCGGTTCCGGGCGATTATACCGTTGATTTTTCTGTTACAGATAGTTCTAACAATACAGTTACGGCACAGAGAATAGTTCATGTAGTAGATACAACAAAGCCGGTGATAAGCTTGTTAGGTGCTAATCCCTTTGACGTAGAATGTAAATCAACATTTAACGACCCAGGTGCAACTGTAACAGATTGTGACCCAAATGTGGTAGTAAATGTTTCAGGAACAGTAGATACGAATACAGTGGGAGAATACCCGCTAACCTATACAGCTACTGATGCTTCAGGTAATAGTGCTGACCCTGTAACACGCACTGTTCGGGTGGTAGATACGACAAAACCTGTAATTACAATTATAGGCCCTAATCCGTATTTACTGGAATGCCATAGTGTATATAGTGACCCAGGAGCAACAGCGACTGATGCATGTCAGGGTAATGTGACGGTTACAAATAATGCGGCAACAGCCGTCAATGCAAATGAGCCGGGTGATTACACGGTGACATTTACAGCAACCGATGCTAATGGAAATACAGCAACAGCGACGCGTACCGTCCAGGTAAGAGATAACTTAGCACCTACTGTTACCATAATTGGTGCTAACCCACTTACGGTGCAATGTGGTTCTGTGTTTAATGACCCAGGTGCAACGGCAAATGATGCATGTGATGGAGCCCTAACAGTAAATAAGACGGGAACAGTTAATACAAATCAGGTAGGTAGTTATCAGATTACATATACTGCCACAGATCGTGCAGGTAAGACAGGACAAGCAATACGGACTGTGAATGTTGTAGATACCACAGCTCCTACGGTGACTCTAAACGGAGCTGCTGAGATTACCCATGAATGTGGATTAAACTTTGTTGACCCAGGTGCAACGGCAAATGACATATGTGCGGGCAATTTGGAAGTTGTAGTTAGCGGTTATATTTATGAAAATCAAGTAGGCGATTATACACTGGTATACACCGCTACTGACAATAATAACAATAGTGCAAACAAAACGCGAACAATTCATGTCGTTGACACTCAAGGTCCCGAAATCACATTAAATCAAGAAGAAATGACCATTGAATGTAAAGGTGTATTTACAGACCCAGGTGCAACAGCACTTGATAAATGTGATGGTATACCACAGGTGTTAACTGCTGCGGCTATATATGAAATTAAGAGCATATATGAATTATATGAAGTACCTTCTGTAGATACATCCTCTGTGGGAAAATCATATAAGGTGCGCTATGTAGCCGAAGATGCTTCAGGTAATACATCATCAAAGGATATGCCTGTTCAGATTGTAGATACAACTCCTCCTGTAATTACTCTTAATCAAGAAGAAATGGTAATAGAATGTGGTGAAGTGTTTATAGACCCAGGTGCAATAGCACTTGATGAATGTGGTGGTATACTACAGGTGTTAACTGCTGCGGCTATATATGAAATTAAGAGCATATATGAATTATATGAAGTACCTTCTGTAGATACATCCTCTGTGGGAAAATCATATAAGGTGCGCTATGTAGCCGAAGATGCTTCAGGTAATACATCATCAAAGGATATGCCTGTTCAGATTGTAGATACTACAAAACCAGTTATTAATTTATTAGGTGAAAATCCGATTATTGTAGAATGCAAATCGAACTTTGTTGACCCGGGTGCAACAGCAACAGATACATGTGATGCAAATGTTGCTGTTACGGCCACAGGCACGGTGGATACAAATGTAGTTGGTTCGTATACAATTACATACACAGCAACTGACGATTCGGGCAATTCTGCAAATCCAATAACCCGTACAGTCAATGTTGTAGATACAACAAAACCAGTAGTAACACTACTTGGTAATGCGGAAGTAGTGTTAGAATGTAAATCTACATTTAACGACCCAGGTGCAACAGCAACAGATGGTTGCGGTGGAAACTTAGAAGTTGTAACCGAAGGTAATGTAAATGTCAATACACCAGGTGAATACACGCTAACCTATACAGCCACGGATGCTTCGGGTAATTCCGATTCCAAGACTCGTGTTGTCCGTGTTGTTGATACACAGAAGCCGACAATAACCTTGAATGGAGATAGTGTAATTGAAATTCAAGTAGGACAAGCCTTCAACGACCCAGGTGCAACAGCAACTGATGATTGTGCCGGTGCTCTTGAAGTTCAAGTATCTGGTAAAGTAAATACCAGTGTTGCTGCTACATATCAACTTGTTTACACGGCACAAGACCCATCAGGCAATAAAGCACAAGTTAGCAGAAAGGTTGTTGTGAAAGAGGCTCCTGTGATTATTACAGGAAATCTATCCGTTACTCCTGCGGTTGTTGACTTCGGTAAACAATTGATTGGAAAGACATACAAACAGAAGATTGTCCTTGCAAACAAAGGCAAGATTGCTGTCAATGTGGCAATTGATGTTAAGGATACAGCCAACAATGTATTTGCAGTAACATTCGAGTCTGCAAATATAGAAGTGCCTGCGGGCCAGGCGAAGTATGTTGAAGTAGCATTTGCTCCGAAGAAAGTCGGAACATATGCTGGTAAGGTACTATTTGTTGTATCGGATGGTGTCAGTGCTGCGAAAGAGGTATATGTTGACCTTACAGGTGAAGGTTACAAACCGAAACGCAGATTCTTATTCATCTCTTGTTCGCCGACAGAAGGAACAACCAACTACATGGGTGATTTGATGTTCATCACGATGACAAGTGCGGTAATGTTCTTCGTCCTCAGAAGGAAAAGAGCCAATAATAGTTAAGACGCAGTAGATAACAATTGATATAATTCCGACCCCTGCATCAAAGACGATGTAGGGGTCGGTTGTTTTATGAGTATGGAAAACGGAATTTAATTTGTGCGTATACTTTTTTTACAATATTAAGAACCAAACTCTATAAAAAGACATTATAATAATAGACTATTAATAAAAATTATACTGGAGAATTTGGATGAAAAATTTGTTCTTTCTTACTACCTTTATTTTTATTCTTCTTTCAATTCAATCACAGTTGTGGCCTGATAATCCACCTGTTTTAACCATTCAACCGTCTCCCCAGTATGATTATGTTTTTGGTTTTGTAGAAGTAGGAAAAATGTCTGAGAAGGAGATGTATATTATCAATAAAGGACAGGGGATATTGTCCGGGTCTGTTACACTGGAAAATACAGAGCAGAGCAATTCTAATGACGAAAAAGTATTTTTTATAACAGGTGATACAAATTTTTCCCTGTTTGAGAACCAATCTGCGGTAATCAAAATTAAATTTATTCCCCTGAAAGCCAAAGAATATCAGGGCAAGTTAAAAGTAGTTGCATCCGAAGGACAAAGTGCAGAAATAACTCTTCAAGGGATAGGAATTAAAGCCCCTAAAGCATATTATCTTTTTGGATGTGGACAATCTTCTGAAAATAAAATGTCATATTATATAGATTTTGTATCTATCCTACTCACTATATTATTCCTTGCCACAAGAAAAAAAGAAATAACGAATTAGAAAAGAAACAAATAACATAAGGACAATTTAATAATGAGAAAAGTTTCTTTTATAGGATATATTGCCTTCTGTTTGTTTTTAACAAGTTCGACGCTATTTGCAGAAGCAGGAAAGGTCTCTTTGCCTGCTCCCAAACATGGGGGTGTATATGTAATTTCCCATCGTGGATTTCATCAGGGTTATCCAGAAAATACCTTGATAGCCTATCAAAAAGCCATTGAGTTAGATGTCGATTTCATCGAGATAGATTTGCGAACAACAGCGGACGGGGCAATTGTAAGTATTCATAATAGTAAGATAGATGATTATACAAAGGATGTTAAAGGAGAAGTATCAAAGTTTTCATTAGAGGAATTAAAGAAGATAGATATTGGTAGTCGTGTTGGGACCGAATTTGCAAACCAGCGAATCCCTACTTTTGATGAGATTTTAGAATTATGCAAAGGGAAAGTGGGGTTGTATCTGGATATGAAAAATGCAGACCCTAAAGAAGTCCTTGAAAAACTTGATAGGTATGGGATGAAACATCGTGTTGTTTGGTATGGAGGCCCGAGGGTCCTTGAGACTGTAAAAAAAGAATGTCCAGACTGTTTTATCATGCCCGACCCGGGACCCGAAAAGCATCTTGAATACATCCTCACACGGTTTTCTCCACCTGTGATTGCATCGGATTTCAAATCATGCACGGCAAGTTTTGTGAAAACCTGTCATGAACGGGGAGTGCTTGTGTTTATGGATGACGCAGGACCTGACTCCTGGGAAGAAGTGATAAATCGGGGTGTTGATGGAATACAAACAGATTTTCCTCATAAACTTATCGAGTATCTTGAGAAGCAAGGTCAAAAAAAGGAGTAAAGATTGATGATTCAATTAAATACGGGAAGGGTCTTGCAGGCAATAGATTTCGTAATGGCTTTGCATAAAGAACAGAAAAGGAAAGGTCGAGATGTCCCTTATGTAACCCATTTGTTCATTGTTGCAAGTAAGGTTCTGGAAGAGGGAGGAGATGAAGACCAGTTTGTTGCAGCATTATTGCACGATTCAGTTGAAGACCAGAGTCAACCTTTTGCTGTCAAGATGGCGGATAGATTTGTGGAAGTGTTAGAAAAAGATGGTAAAGAAAATAGGGAATCGTTTCTAACATCTATGATGGAAAAACAGGATGGGAATAAAGATGCTTTTGATTTATTGAAAAAGATTGAAATTATGTTTGGTTCTAAGGTTGCTTACTATGTAATG
>DAOSUS010000080.1 GCA_035378955.1 Candidatus Hydrogenedens sp.
ATATTGCCCCAATTGCAATTTCAAAAGGAGTATCTCCAGGCCACCAACCTGTAGGGCCATAAAAAACCGATAAGGTATTGTAAATTTCCATCAATGTTGGTCGTTTTATTTCTTTCCTCTTCTTCCTGCTACAACACTTCATATTCACATTATTTTCTCGACTTCACTTCGTATTGCTCGTATATGTTCTGGTGTTGTTCCACAACACCCGCCTATAATCCTGGCTCCATTTTTGTAAAAATCCGCAACATATTTTGCAAATATCTCCGGCGTCTTGGGATAGCAAATACCTTCATCAGTTATCTGGGGTTGCCCTGCATTGGGATAAACTAAAAAGGGTATCTCTTTTTCATAAGCATACATTTTTTGCAATAGAACATCCATATCCTCAACGGATAATGTACAATTTACCCCAATAATAGACACACCCAACTGTTTCATCTCCTGAATAAACACTTCGGGTGTCGTTCCCATAATCGTATTAAATCGCTCTCCATCACTACTTCTCATAAAAGTAAAGCTAACAACTATCTCTAACTTTGTATTTTCCTTCACAGCACGCACTGCACATCGGGCTTCATCCAAATCAGACATTGTTTCAATAGTGCAGGAATCGGCACCTCCTTCCTCCAATGCAATTGCCTGTTCACGGAACGCTTCATATAATTCATCTTCGGATACATCACCCATCATTATAAACTTGCCACTGGGACCTATAGAAGCAAGCACATGACATTCTTCTCCTACGGCTTTTCTTGTCAGGTAGGCAGCCTTGCTATTAAGTTCTTTTGCTTCATTTTCTAAACCATAAGATTTTAATTTTATCCGATTTCCACCAAAACTATTGGTAGAAACCAAATCCGCTCCCGCTTCTTTATAAGCAATGGCAATCCCACTCACAATGTCTGGATGTTTTATATTCCACAGTTCCGGGCACTCTCCTGCCTGCATACCTGCCTTTATTAATAATGTTCCCCAACCTCCATCACCGACTAAAACTTTACCTGCCTTTATTTTTGCAAATATACCATCCATTAAGATATTTCCTTTTATTCCCCTTTTGTTAAATGCTTCCATATTTCTTTTACTAAAAAACTGTTTGGAGCGTCCTTTTCTACTTGTAAAAACAACTCCCATGGAAAAGCAATTGTTAAATAGTTATCACCTATTTGTTTTTTTACATTTAATCGAGCAGAAACATCGGTCAACCCAATAACGGCTTTGGGTTCTCCATCATCATTTGTATACGCCCAAATACCTATCGTCTGGCACCCAGCCGAATATGGGACAATGACATTATTCATTGTTTTACTTTGGAAATTGGCAAGGATTATTAATGCGGACAATTGATGGGGTTCTACTAAAAAAACGACTGTCTTAGGTTGTTCTATATCTGGATTTACTTGAGATAGTGGCTTAAAGATAACATAATCATACGGGATATTTATTATAGGTAATGTCTGAATAAAATTCTGTACCTGTTCTGGGGAAGATAGATACCCTTCTCCATATAGAAAATCTTGTAGAAATTCATGGGTAACAAAATTTTTAATTTGTTCGGCAACCCCTTCACCAATAGGATTTCCTTTGTTTCCTGTGGAAAGAAACCTACAAAAACACTCTTCTCCTCCGGGAAAATCCTTATATAGGTTTCCAAAACCAAGCCCGACACCACCACCCCAACATCCATAGGTTTCACGAGAAAAAACAGCCGTCTTACCTTTTGCGGCACTTACAAACCACCAAATGACACAACCCCATTTACCGGGTTTAAATTCTATGGCATTTTCTGGTTTCTGATTTGACCATAGTATTGCTACTGGCTCATATTTCAGGAACAATAAATCGGAAAGAATTGTTCTCATAAATTACCACTAACTTGCTAAACCTAATTTTGCATCGAGATATTCGATACAACCTTGTGGGTCTGGGGAATAGGCATCTGCACCTATCTTATTACAAAAGTCTTGCGTTAACGGAGCTCCTCCTACAACTACCGTAACATCGGGAACTTCTGATTTCAATACCTTAACTGCCTTTTCCATATTCATCATGGTAGTGGTCAATAAGGCACTCATTCCTACTACCGCACCCGGATTTTCTTTTAGTGCTTGAAGGAATTTCTCTGGGGAAGTATCTACACCTAAATCAATCACTTTCCAACCTACACCTTCCATCATCATCCGTACAAGATTTTTGCCTATATCGTGTAAATCACCTTGAACCGTTCCGATAATAAAAATTCCTTTATGTTTCGCTTCACCTCTTTCAAAAGCACTTTTCAAAAACGGCATACCCGCATTCATTGCACGTGCTGCCATCAAAACATCCGGAACAAATACCTCATTACAACTAAATTTTTTACCAATCACACTCATACCTTTCATTAATCCATCACTTAGTATTTGACTTGCAGGTATTCCCATTGCAAGGGCTTGTTGAACCAATTCTTCGGCTCCATCTTGTCCTTTTAAATCAGGTGGATAGGGAGAATTCTTGTTAATTTTACCTCTTTCAACGCAAATTGCAATTTGTTCCAGAATATTTTCCATAGCCTTTTCCTTTATCTTATATGTTTTTTAGAATTGATTTAAATTATTATCAAATTATGAAAGCCTTTTCCAATTATGTCCTCCTCCATTCTTACAGGGAACTCCTCCATACGGCATATCTTTTGATTTGATAACCAAACCACATTTGGAACACTGATAATTCTTATCCCCTACCTGCCCCAAACATCGCCAATCATGTCCCCCTCCTTCTTTACAACTGCCCATGGAAGGCTGATTAACCGCTTCAATGTGCAATCCACACTTGGGGCAATAATAATTTTTTAATACCATCTCATCAGCCGGGGAAGAACTGTTGGATAAGATAAAAAAGGGACCAATAACGATTATTAGAATAAATAATAATGTTGTTTTTACTTTCATAATTAAATATCCTATTTTATAAGGCAAATATTTTTATGTTCTTTTTGTTCTTAATAACATAGTCGAAATATAAATTAATGATATAATCTTTTCATCTTACAAGTAAAATTTATTTTCTTTTTTATTATGAAACCATCTCAAAACAATACAAATAATAACACACCAAGCTCTATATCCCTATTCCAGTTATGCTGGGAGTTTTTGAAAATAGGGACGATTGGCTTTGGTGGTGGTTGGGTAGTTATTTCATTAATTCACAATCGTTTCGTAACACAAAAAAAACTTATCAGTGATGAGGATTTTTCCGTAGGTCTCAGTCTTAGTCAATTTTTAGGTGCTTTGGCTGTAAATACAACTTCATTCGTGGGAAGAAAATTAAAAGGAATAAAGGGTTCTATTGTTGCCGCATTTTTCTTTTTACTCCCCTCCTTTGTAATTGTCTGTATTCTTGCAGGATTTTATTTTAAATTTAACAAAGTATTTGATTTTGAAAGCATATTAAAAGGTATTTCTCCTGTAATTATCGCTCTCATGCTTTCCACCGCATTTGATTTATCTATCAAAATTAAAAAGGACCTGGCGTTTTTATTTATTTTGTTCTTTGTAATTATTGGCGGTTTATTCAATATTAATTATGTGCTATTGCTTATTGTATCCGGTGTTTTTCAAATATTATTTTTTCATTCAAAACGAAATAAAACAGGTGAAAATACCCTCCATTCCATTTACTTTCTACAAAATCCTTATTATTTGTTTTCAGGGGTTCCAGCCTTTCTTTCCATCATAGGAAGCCCTTCTTTTTTTACGATAGGCTTGGTATTTTTTGGAATAGGTTTTATCTTTTTTGGTGGAGGATATGCTCTCCTCCCCCTTCTTCAAAATATCTTCGTAAACAAACTTCACTGGATTTCCAATCATGATTTTATTGTAGGAATAGCCATAAGCCAAGCAACACCGGGACCTTTTGCTATAATTGCGACTTTTATGGGATATTATTTAAAAGGTGTTATCGGGGCTTTTATTGCTACTTTTATGATTTTTTTACCTGCGTTTGTGTTTTTACAGATACTTATCAGCCTACAAAATAACTTCAAGGATAATGAAAATGTTCAGGCTTTTATAAAAGGTATTAATATAGCCATCATAGGGCAATTAATTCTTTTATCCTACCATTTCTCTATAGAAACACTAACCCCTATTTTCGTTCCCTCAATTATTTTCTTACTTATTAGTCTGGTGCTGTTTTTTATTTATAAAACGCCGCCTGTTATTCTTATTGCTATAGGAATTGTCTACGGACTACTCTTTATCAAATAAGGATTATTTCAAAATCTTACGACCTTCTGAGGATTTAATACCGGAAACAATTCGTTCGAAGGCTTCTTCATTCGAACAGGCACTCATTGCTTCTTCCTTGGATACCAACCCTTTTTGATATAATTCCACAGCATATTGGTCAAAACTCTTCATATCGCCATCGACCTCCATTATCCCATGAAGTTTATCAAGGTCACCTTCAAGAATAGCATCGCGAACAATAGGTTTCCCGCCTAATAATATTTCCAGACATGGAATTCTACCACCTCCCACCCGTTTCAATAATCTTTGACATACAACTCCCTGAAGTGAATATGCCAATTCCTGACGGATTAGGTCGCGTTCATTCTGAGGGAAATAACTGATAATACGATTTACTGTATCTACGGCTGTTGTCGTATGGAGAGTACTGAAAACAAGGTGCCCTGTTTCAGCCGCACTTAATCCTGCACGTATAGTATCCCTATCACGCATTTCACCAACGAGAATTACATCCGGGTCTTCACGCAACGAACCACGCAAGGCATTGGCAAAGGATAAGGTATCTCTACCTACCTGCCGTTGAGAAACGATACTCTTTTTATCCGAATACACATATTCGATAGGGTCTTCAATTGTTATTATATTAGCAGAACGAGTTGCATTTATATAATCTACCATCGCTGCTAAGGTAGTAGATTTACCACTTCCCGTAATACCACAGACAAGGAAAAGCCCCCTGTGTTTATTACATACATCGCGAACAACTTCGGGAATGTTTAACTTTTCAAAAGGTAGAGGTTCTTCAGGAATTAAACGAATAGCCAGAGCGGGTGCACCCATTTTGATATAACCACTACAACGGAGATAACCTACCCCCGCAGCATGGTATTGGAAACTGGTTTCGCGCTCTGTATATAACATATCCACTTGTTCCTGTCCTCCCAATTGATATAACAAATCTTTCATATCTTCTGCGTTTAAGGGAGGCAAATCTAAAGGAGATAGGTCATTATCTACACGGATATAAGGTCTGGCACCGGCTCTCAAATGCAAATCTGAGGCATTTTTTGCCTTCATCATTTCTATCATTACATTAATATTGAAACCTGTATTTACATAGGAAAGAACCTCTAATTGCCATGTACGAGAACGAAGTGTTGATTTTGTATATCTCTCGATTACATCATCAAGAGGCAAAAGAAGTGGTAATTGCTTCCAGTTAAAGCCGGGAACTAAGACCTTACATAAGCCGTCTTCACACTTGGAACGGACACCTATTCGGGTCTCGTCAAATGCCTTATTTATTTCATCATGGTTTGCAGATTCTCTGGTAGCAAATGTAATCTGTATTGAATCTACTTTTTTACTCAAATCGTTAGATTTGGCAATAAGACTACATCCTTCCGTAGCAATTTTTACTTCCGATGGTACGCCTGTTGCCCGGATTACTTCGTGAAGCCCAATTCTAAAAATATCCATGATTGTTGACTTGGATTGACTACCTATAAACATAAGTATTGCCCTTTATTAAGCCCGTTATTTTTGGTGTTAAATTACATAAAATCTATAAATATTGAAAATATTGTCATAATATAATAAATTTTTCAGTCAAAAGTCAATATTTTTAACTAATTTTTTTCAAAAAATTTTCTTGTTTTTTCATCAATAACTCCAATTTCAAGTTCATGGGTCCTGGTTTCTCCTGCTTTTAGATAGTCCATTTCCCCTCTTTTTTCTGTTTCATCTCTGCCCAATACACCTGCATTACACGGCTCTAATCCAACTACATACTCGCCTGTACCTAACATTTTCCATTGGACTAATTTGGGTAATTGCGTCTTGTTGTATTTGATATAAACCCCGTAGAAATTGGATTCCAATTTCGGTTTTACATGATAAATACCAATAACAACATCTCCATTTTTTTGTGTTTTGACATCATGAAAATATACTCTTTCCTGATAATTTTCGGCAGGTGTAGTTATCTCATACCAAGCGTCTTTCCCCTGTTTTGCAATTTCATCTCTTGGAACGGTTTTTTTAACTGGGATATAGACCCTGGCACCTTCACATACTACAGGCCAGCCAATATTACAATGATATAACATCATAAATGGTGTTTTACGAAAACCCTCATTTGTTATTTTGTCTGTAATCTTAAAATAATTCGCACCTAAATATGTTTCGACCTTCCTTTCAATTACAATGTTTTCTGCAAAAAGAGCCGTCTGTCTCATTTTACCTTTTATAGATAAATAATACTTATCCTCTACCCATTTTTTTTCGATACATATATCTTCCGCAGGTGTATTGCTAATTCTACCATGTAATCCTTCACCTGTCAATTCACTTTTTTCACACGGAGGACCAACATTAGTAACACCGCAGGTAGTTAGAAGCCCCCCAAAATAACTTCGTAACCAGCGAATACCTTCGGGTTCGTAGTAAAAGGGAGCCACATCGCCTGGTGTAGAACGCCAACCTAATGGAATTCCTTTATAACTTGCATGTGAAATATCCATACAACGGTCTAAATACACAGAAAACTCCAAACCTGAACCATTATATACTAATGCGGAACGCGATGGAAATGCTTTGCCATCTTGAAGTATAGATGTTTGAATACCTGCAATCTGGTCTATTTGACCTGCATATTTTTTCATTTCTAAGAGTGATACTTCATACCAACTTTTTGCTGTTTTTGTCTTCTTTTCCATACTTTATCCTTTATCATTACGAAAATCTATTAATACTTTAAGGCAATCTTTATTTTGAGCCAACTCGAATGCATTTATTATATCTTCAAAAGCAAACTTATGGCTTATCATATATTCTACTTCAACTTTCTTTTTCGCTAATGCCTCCAATGCTCGTTCAAAAGGACCACAACGAGAACCTATAATTTTGATTTCATCTACAACTAATTTAGAAAGATTTATACTATTCGGTTGTTCAGTGGTGCTTTTTATGACTAATGTTCCTTGGGGTCGCAATATATCTAATGCAAAGGATTGAGCCACTGGATTCCCTGTAGCATCTATTACAACATCTACATTTTTATCTTTCCAATAATCTAATAAACATGTATCAATTCCAAATATATTTAATAAAAACATTTTTTGTGAGTGTTTCCCTATACATACCAATTTTCGAACATAGGGATTTATAATTTGAGAAATAATTTGTCCCATTCGCCCATCACCTAAAACTACCACAAAATCATTCGGGTTAAATTGCACTTGTTCGAGAATCCGATATCCTGCTGCAACAGGTTCGGTAAATACAGCGATTTCGTCAGATAAACCATTAGGAATAATATGTAAATTCTTTTCAGGAAGTGTAGTATATTCCGCAAACACACCATCTCTATTGTATATCCCGAGCACAGTTCGTTTCGGACAGTGATTCGACATACCTCTAAGGCAAAATGAGCAACAATAGCAGGGACAATTTATCTCCCCAACCACCCGTCTACCAATTAAACTTTTATTCTGTGCATCAACAACCTCCCCCACAAACTCATGCCCTAATATACCCTTAAAACCCATGTATCCCTTTACAATTTCTAAATCCGTTTTACATATCCCCGCCATCAAAACCTTGATTAATACTTCATTCTTATTCTGAATAGGTATTGGAACCTCTTTTATTAATAATTCTTTCCCATCAAAATATAAAGATTTCATTAATTCGCCCAAAACTGCACTTGAGTTTTATGAAAATGAGTAAAAATTTTTTATTAATCTATATTATAAACATTCT
The DNA here is from genome assembly GCA_035378955.1 of Candidatus Hydrogenedens sp. NCBI lineage: Bacteria > Pseudomonadati > Candidatus Hydrogenedentota > Candidatus Hydrogenedentia > Candidatus Hydrogenedentales > Candidatus Hydrogenedentaceae > Candidatus Hydrogenedens > Candidatus Hydrogenedens sp. Next base: position 7,995 of record DAOSUS010000080.1, read on the forward strand.
TTCTTTCGCTTTCTACATCTTATTTTCTTAATCCAGAGTTTGTTGAGACTTTAATCTTTCATAATATTCAGGGGATAAAAATGGTTTTGCATTAAGTAACCTATTTAGATACTCCTTCGTTGGTAGCAAACCAGTACCAATCTTATCTTTTCTTGCAATATAAGTTTCTGCAATCACTTTCTTCCCTGTATCCCATGTAACTTCGATTTTCATTCTCTCATAATGTTCGGGACAACCTTCATACCTATCTAACTCTTTCATTTCTTCTTCTGTTATTTCATACAAAACCCCTTCAACGATTTCGTTAGCATCTTCGATAATGTTCGCATAACCCTTCTTTTCAGGATTATCATTGGTTCTTTTATTAAAACTAATTTCCACCCCCTTACCGAATCTTTCATAACCTCAGATGGAGTAATTTTCCTTATTATTTTCTCTAATCTCTTCGATACTTGTCCCAAATCTATATTTGAACCATAAGCAAAATAATACATCTACATTTCCCCCTTCTTTAATGTTTTTCTACTTACAAAAAATCCTCCACGAATAACCTATGCATTTTCTTAAAAAACTTAAAGATTTCTTTTATTTTCAACTGGCGGAGAGAGTGGGATTCGAACCCACGGTGCCGGGTAAACCGGCACAACGGCTTTCGAGGCCGCCGCCTTCAACCACTCGGCCATCTCTCCGTTTGAACATTACCCCTTTTTATACTACAAATCATAGAATTAATTCAAAAACTTTGACGGATATTAATAAAATACTCTTGGGAATACTTTAAATAAATCTTATACTTTTTATGATAACCTCTATATTCCTTTCTGCTGATTTTGGATAAAAATTAAAAGGTTATAAATATAAATTGAATAAATCTTTTGATTAACTTTAAAACAAAACTGAAGATACGATAAAACTCATTCGCAAAATATTGAATAAATCTTTTGATTAACTTCAAAACAAAACATTACTTATCGCCTTACCTTGTTTCAAAATCAAACACAAAAACTGTATTACATTTAAGTTATTGCTAATTAATGATTTGTAATATTTTATTTTTTGGCATAATGATTGCTTGTTAAAGAAAAAAAACAAATTAAATTAAGGAGTTTAGTTATGACGATTGAAAGGTATTTGCGACTTATTGCAGGGAGTTTTGTCTTACTCAGTTTAGCATTATCCTATTTTCATCACCCTTACTGGCTATTTTTAACTGCTTTTGTAGGGTTAAATCTTTTCCAATCGGGTATTACAAATTGGTGTCCTATGGTTTGGATACTTGAAAAATTAGGTATCCCTCATCAAAAATAAAAAAAACTTGTTTTTTGCTATTATATATAAATATAAATCAAAATATATAAAAAAGGAGTATTTTATGAATCCCGGACTTAAAATAGTAGAATTTTCTGTTAACCATCCTAAAACTATAGTTAATGTAACATTAATAATTACATTGATAATCGTTGCCCTTGTAGCCCTTCCTAACTTATTCCCACAAACATTTCCTATGCTCCATAAAATTAGTATTGATACAGACCCCGAAAACATGCTCAGTCAAAAAGAAGCAGTTCGTGTCTTCCATAATGAAATGAAGAAACAATTTACCATTTACGAAATTGTGGTTTTAGGTATTGTGAATGAAACGCATCCACAGGGTGTATTCAATGCAGACACATTAAACAAAATTTACCAATTAACAGAATATGCAAAAACGCTTCAATGGCAGAACCCCAACGACCCCGAAAAATATGACGGTGTCATAGCCAGTGAACTCATTGCCCCATCCACTGTGGATAATGTAGAACAAGGAGGCATTGGAGAAGTTCGGTTTGAATGGCTCATGGCTTCACCTCCTGCTACTGATGAAGAAGCATTGGAAATAAAGAAAAAAACGGAACGTCTTCCTTTCTTGAAAGACACACTTATATCGGAAGATGGAAAAGCAATTGCTTTATACATTCCCATCACAGCAAAAAATCAGAGTTATCGTGTTAGCAAAGCATTGGAGAATAAAATCTCTACTTTCAAAGGTAATGAAAAATATTACATCACAGGATTACCGGTTGCCAATGACACATTTGGCGTAGAAATGTTCAAACAAATGGCTATTTCTTTCCCTATGGCTATGTTAGTTATTTTTCTACTCATGCTATTCTTCTTCCGTAAATTAGTTTTAATCCTCTCTCCGCTTATTGTTGCGATTATCACCACCATTTGGACTATGGGGCTTTTAGTTATTTCAGGAAATACTGTTCACATTATGAGTTCCATGATACCCGTTTTTATCATGCCTATATCAGTATTGGATTCCATTCATATCCTTTCCGAATTTTTTGAACGGTTCAATCCCAACAAATCGAGAAAAGAGATATTATTATCTGTAATGAATACCCTTTTCATGCCTATGTTATATACCTCATTAACTACCGTTGCTGGTTTTGCATCACTTGCAACTACACCAAATCCGCCGGTTCAAGCCTTTGGTATCTTTGTTGCAATAGGTGTTGCCATTGCCTGGATTTTAACTGTAACCTTTATCCCTGCTTATGCGATGTTACTATCTGAAAAAAAACTTAAAAACTTTGGTGCCTCTGCTAATAAAACTTCTCACGAAGCAGAGGAAAACACTTTACTGGCTAAATCCTTACATGCCCTTGGGAAATTTACTTATAGTCAATACAAACTTATTCTTTTGGGCACGGCTGTAATGATTGTCATTACAATATACGGAATTACACAAATAGAGGTTAATGACAATCCTACTCGCTGGTTCAAATCTACTCATAAAATAAGGATTGCTGATACTGTTCTAAATAAACATTTCGGTGGCACATATATGGCATATCTGGCTTTGAAGTCCGATGAAAGCCAATTTTCTTTTGACAATTACAAAAAAGGTTTTAAGGAAAGACTTGCAAATTGGTTAAAAGAAAATGGAAGCGATGAAACAAAAACCACTGAAATTGTTGATAAAGTTTACTCTGAACTTCTCAATCTCCATAAACAAACAAGTGATAATGAATTAAAATCTACACTTGAATCACTCCAAAATTGGTGTGAGGAACAACTTAACAATGCCAATACTGAAAATCAGGACAATTGGGACTTAACGGAAAGGTTTGTTGGTCTTGAATTACAAAGAAACGAAATATTTAAACAGCCTGAAATACTACATTACATAGACCAATTGAATGATACCATGTTGAAAACAGGTATTGTTGGGAAAACAAACTCATTGCCTACCCTTGTAAAAACAGTCCATAGGGAACTTATGGGAGGAGATGAAAAGGAATATCGTATACCGGATAATTCCCGTGCTGTAGCACAATGTATCATTACCTACGAAGGAAGTCATCGTCCACAAGATATCTACCACTTCGTTACACCAGACTATAAATCTGCCAGTATCTGGGTCCAATTAAAAAGTGGCGATAATAAAGATATGAATAAAGTAGTAGATGCAGTAGACAAATTTATTCATGATAATCCTCCCCCTTTCCCAATAAAGCACGATTGGTATGGATTAACTTACATCAATGTAGTATGGCAAAAGAAAATGGTTATTGGTATGTTAGAGTCATTTTTAGGCTCTTTCTTAGTTGTTTTAGCCATGATGATAATCTTATTCCGCTCCGGGTTATGGGGACTGCTTAGTATGATACCGCTTACCATTACCATCGGTGCTATATACGGTGCTTTAGGTCTGATAGGAAAATACTACGATATGCCTGTAGCTGTTTTATCTTCATTAACACTTGGTCTTGCCGTGGACTATGCTATCCACTTCCTTGCACGCGGCAGGGTTGTTTTCAACGAAACAGGCTCATGGGAAAAAACTCATAACATTTTATTTGGTGAAACGGCACGGGCTTTGTATCGTAATATTATAGTTATCGCAATAGGTTTTATACCATTACTATTTGCACCTCTTGTCCCCCATATCACAGTAGGGACTTTTATGGCTTCTATCATGCTATTCTCCGGTGTTGGAACATTAATTATTCTACCTGCACTAACCCGAATCTTTGAGCCATTGCTTTTCCCAAAAACAAGGTTTTGCAGTATTACCTGTATGTGCAATACATGTATTGTTACCGGGATTACAATCGTAAGCGCTGCGGCTATTAATATATACCAAATAATAAATATCGGATGGACTACTATAAGTTGGATTTCCTTAGTAGCCATTATCATCCTTTCTATAATTTGCTTCATCTCTTCGCGTAGAAATCAATGCAAACCTTGCATTGAAGTAACTTCTGAAAATCAAAATAAATAACAACAATATAAGGAGATTTACTATGAAACATGTATCTATTTTCTTAACAGCAATCGTGGCAATTTTTCTACTCATTCCCCAAGCTTTCTCACAAGACTTGAACGATGTAAATGAAATCGTCAAGAAAGCTAATCATGCCGCATATTACAAAGGCAAAGATGGCAGAGCACGAGTAAAAATGACTATCAAAGATGCCCAAGGTCGCGAACGAACCAGAGACCTGACTATCCTTCGCAAGAACATGGACGATAAAGACGAAGAACAACACTTCTATGTATATTTTCACCAACCCGCAGATGTCCGTGATACAGTTTTCATGGTTCATAAACATATAGGTAAAGACGACGACCGCTGGTTATACCTTCCTGCTCTTGATGTTGTCAAAAGAATTGCTGCTTCCGATGAGCGAACCAGTTTTGTTGGCTCCCATTTCTTCTACGAAGATGTCTCGGGCAGAGGTATTGATGAAGATAACCACGAATTAATCGAAACCACACAAAATTTCTATGTTATCAAAAACACACCCAAAGACCCCAAAAGCGTTGAATTCGATTCCTACAAAGTCTATGTTCATAAAACTACATTCATTCCTGTAAAGGCTGAATTTGAAAAAGGAGGCAAGGTTTACCGTATAGCAGAAGCCCTCGAAGTAAAAGATATTCAAGGTTATCCAACCGTCGTAAAATCTAAAATGACAGATACCAATATCGGTGGTGAAACATTATTAGAATACTCCGATGTCCAATATGACATTAATTTACCGGACGATATCTTTACAGAACGCTATCTGAGAAAAGCCCCCAGAGAATACTTAAAATAAATCTAACAGGTTACTAAACTTATCAAAGGCCACCCCATAATACTTGTTCAATACAACAAGTATTATGAGGTGGCTAAACATCTTTCGCCCTCACAAATGTCCCATCCGTCCCATCTTTCCCATCCGTCCCATCTGTCCCATTTGTCCCATTCGTCCCATCCGTCCCATTCGTCCCATCCGTCCCATCTGTCCCATTTGTCCCATTCGTCCCATCTGTCCCATCCGTCCCGTTCGTCTCGTCCGTCCCCTCTGTCCCATTTGTCCCATCTGTCCCATTCGTCCCATCTGTCCCATAACCTTTCGAAGGAAAACCAGCCAAAAATAAAATCCCAGCCCATAAAAACGATTATCTCTATAAAAAAATATAAAACACTAATAAAAACCTATCCAGTATAAAAGATAATTTTTTTGACAGTGCCAAATTTCAACAACTTACACCACTAAATATATACACAAACCAACAAAAACCTCAGATAGACCCTGAAAACGCCTTTCCCCCCTAAGAGCCCACCCACCCACCCCTTGACCAGCATTGCTCAATCTAATTTTTGTTCCTACCTCATTATGTCGCCTATCCCACAAAATACATTTTTCATACACTTACTCGGCAATGCTGGTCTTTTTTCTTCTAACTTTTTTACTATGTTTTGAAGGAAATGCTCGCTCTGCTATAATTTAAAATTTAAGTTTTTGGGATACCCATTCGCTATGTTTTGAAGGAAATGCTCGCTCTGCTATAATCGTCCTTTGTTAGCAATGGTAGCAAGTCCCGCTATGTTTTGAAGGAAATGCTCGCTCTGCTATAATTTAAAATTTAAGTTTTTGGG
>DAOSUS010000081.1 GCA_035378955.1 Candidatus Hydrogenedens sp.
ATAATATTTTTGTCTCTGGTACAATACCCCGAACAACTCCTTTTGAAAATCCCGAGCCACATTTTTATCTTGACCCTCAATGCACCCAATTAGATACTTTTCCTGATGACCAATGTTTGTTGATTGAAGGCAAAAAATACGGGATTGTTTTACTGGGATGCACTCATGCTGGAATAATAAATACTCTCACTTACCTGCGTAATAATTTAATAAAATCGGATAAGGAACTAATTGTTATCGGCGGACTACACCTACACAGTGCTACAGAAGAACATTTGCAAATGACAACGAACTTTTTATTATCCTTAAATATAAATACCCTCTATGCGTGCCATTGTTCTGGATTTAACTCGCTTATTTATTTTAATAAACATTTACCTTTCCCTTGTTTACCAGCACCTGCGGGAACCGTTTTCAATTTTGGCTAATCGCAATTTACTATTCTCCGCACTTATTTTCAAATAATTTTTTTTATAGACAAATAAAAAAACAGCTCTTAAAAAATTTTTCTCTGGGAATTTTCTTCATTTTAGAATGACAATTTTCTATTTTTGCAGTGATGTTTATTATCGCATTTCCTGCCCACCGGTAACATTAATTGCCTGACCGGTCATATAATTGGATTCATCACTGGCTAAAAATACAACCACATTGCATACATCTTCATATCGGCAGGGTCGTTTCATGGGGACCTGGTCAATATACTTCTTTCGCACTTCTTCTTCGGTGATTCCTTGATTTTTTGCATATTGTTTAAAAAGGCTTTCCGTCCATAAAGGAGAGTCCAATAAATTCCCGGGACAAATAGCATTGATACGAATTCCATGCTCCGCAAATTCTAAAGCAAGGCTTTGCGTAACTCCAATACCTCCGAACTTTGCCGCCGCATAAGCCGAATTTTTAAAACTACCTTTCTTACCCGATTTGGAGTTAATTTGTATTACAGTGCCATATTTATTGGGCAACATAACGCGTATCGCTTCACGAGCACAGATAAAATATCCAACCAGGTCAATATCAATAACCTTTCGCCATGCGGAAATATCAAAATGGATAGAATCACCTGATATAAGAATACCCGCGTTACAGACCATTATATCCAGCCCACCGAGTAAATCAACCGCTTTATCCACTGCATTTTTGACCATCTCTGCATTGGTAATATCCACTTTTTCTGCAAAGATTTTGCGACCTGTTTGTTCTGCAATTCGTTTTGCAGTTTCTGTCATCTTCTCAATGTTTATATCCCAACCTACGGCATCTGCACCTTCTTTAGCCAGTCGTTGCAATATGGCTTCGCCCAAACCTTGAGCCGAACCTGTTACAATGGCTTTTCTACCTTTTAATCGTTCCATGGCAAATACCTTTCTAATAATTTTTCTTCTGCTTGTTGTGTCCATGTTCCATCTTTTGAAAGATATTGACCCACATCGGGTAATATTTCTGCTACTTTTTCCAGAGGTATTAATGGCAAATCAAGTATTTGAGGATAGATAACTACTTTGCCAGGAAACCGTGCTTCTTTAACGGCTTTTAAACCTTCGTGGGCAGAGAAAAGGCCACCGATTGCAGCCACGCTTCGGTTTGTATCCCGAGAACCATTTTCTACAGATTGTAATACATGACTTAAATCCGAAATTCTGCTTCCACTGCAACCAATAATTTTTATGCCCTCACAAATCTTCTTTAATGAAACATTTGCAACAGTCCCTATTCCTAATCCTGCGAAAAGATTTACAAATCCGCAAGGAGCAGAGAAATCAACCGCCTGTGTTACCAACGCAGGAACAGGTGCTAATAAAACAACATCGCTATAACCCTTCGGGGCTAATGATTCGAGGTGTTTGTTTAATGCGGAAGTGTCTGGGAAATCTTTGGTGCAAACAGTAATCAATTCGACAGGTCTTTTCTTTAATAATTCCGCCGACCTCACTCGTAAATGTTCCAATCTTCCTGCATCTAAATCAGTAACTACTACTTTCATGGGTCCATCTGTTTTCTCTAATGCTCGCTGGACATGCATCTGTCCCATGGGTCCACCAGCTCCGATAAATAAAGCCTTTCCTCCGGGGAGTAAGTCCGACCTCATATTCTTCTCTTTTATCTCTTTCAGGTTTTTTCCACCTCCAATAATTCGTTTATATTCATAATGAACAGAACCAACATCTACTGAGATATAGGCATTGGGTATTTCATCTACGGAACCTAACACATACATTGTTCCATAAGGTGCTAAATATTTTAACCATGTTTCAATCTCTTTTCCATCAGATACCTGTATAATAATATCCTTTGATGTTTCCCCTTCTGCTGGAAATTGATTTGGAGACAAAACTTTAGCATTCGGGAAATCTTTTAAAATTTGAGGGTCAGGATTTGTTGTAATATACCATGGGCTATCGGTATCGGGATAAATACGGTCTTCTAAGCGATAGGACATTTCCACACATGCCCATGGCTCTGCTAATGCTGAAGCACTATAACCCGTAGTTTGTTGGACAGGCAACAAATAGCAACCATCATCTCCAGCCAGAGCTTTTTCATCTAAATAAGTATATTGCTGCATACCACCAGGAATTAAATAACCAAAGGCATACCCAACACCTTTGTAATATATATCAGCCTGGACAATGAAACGGTCACCTTTTTTGAACTTGTCTTTCCATTGGGAACCTGCTTTTACTACAGTTACAGCACATTCATGTCCCAACACAATAGGTTCTTCTGCTAAATTCCTTCCGCGGAGACGGGGATGATTACCCCCTAAATTAATAATCTTAATATCGGATAAGCATATTCCTAATGCATCAATCCGTAATAAAATTTCATTATCATTCGGTTCGCGAAGAGGTAATAAAACAGGTTTACCCTCTTTCCCAAAATTTTCCAATCCGGAGCCAAATACCTGCCATGCGTAATATTTTTCAGGAAGAGGATGTTCTACATTACGAAATTTTTGCAATTTATTATTCATAACAAACTCCTTTCATTTGTTTTTTCAAAGTAATTTTTGACGATAGTGTTCATCGGGTCGTGTATCTATTCGGCGAATTGCGGCATCACTCAAAAATTTAGGTCCTCCACAAGACGCAGAGCCAATAACAATCTGGGCACATTTCTCAGCCATACATGTTATTGCCTGAACCTTACTGGGTGTTGGTCCCATGGCAATGAGCCCATGATTTTCCATAAAGATAGCCTTAGGTAAAAATCCTTCGCTTGCTATAAACTCCTTTACCTTATCACGAACGACACGGGCTAAGGTAAGACCTGGGTCAACATACGGGATAAACACGGATTTTCTACCTAACACAACAATATGGTCGGGACAGGTTCGACCTTGAATATATTCTTCTGCTTTCTGGGAACATAAAATAGAATTGACAAAAATAGGATGTGTATGTCCAATAAACATATATTGGGGATATTGATACAAAACCGCATGTAATATGGTTTCCACCGAAGGCATCCTTTTATCATGAACATCGGTTTTCGCTGACTGTAAAATTTGTATTACATCTTCATCCGTTGCAGAAGGGTTGTCAAGTAAAGATAAAACAGGTTTCATACGGACACAAAGGAAATCTGTATTTTGAATGGTTTGCAATGTTGTGCCCGATGCTTTTATATAAAAGTGTTCATCATCAATCCTTGCAGAAGTATTTCCTTCCCCTAATATCGCAAGGTGATGTTCAGGTTGTCCTAAAAAACGGCTCATGCTTGTTAATTGTTCTAATATTTGTTCTGACATAAAGTATACCCTTTAAAAAGTTTTGGCTCATATTATATAGAATTTTCAATTAGGATTTGAAATGTGTCTACGAAACTAAAAATTTGTTTAATACCTTCCAGAAAACAATACCATTATTTTTAACTATCCCCCTTGTTTTAAGAGATGGTGTTTTGTTTCTTATAGAGAAGTTTGTTCTGCGTTACAAAGCAATTAAAATAGAAATAATATTAATAAACAATATGTTTTTTGAATATCCATATATTTATAATCTATTACATGTAAACGATTTCTCAAAAAAAGTATTAATTATGAAATAAAGTTTTAAAATTTTACTTGACAAACACATTTAAAGTATGCTAATTTTATAAAAGAAAATTGAATATCAATATTCAACAAGGGCTGATATGTGTGAGAACGGTATTTCACACTTATTATTTGTTATGTTTATTTAACATTAAAACCCTTTAACAGAAGGAGTGGATTATGCAAAAGCTCAAATTAGTAATCGGTTTCCATTTATGTCTGTGGCTCCTCGTCGCAGGAGCGTGGGCGGATGCCCCAGCAAACTTCACATGGTCTAGTGCTCCAGGTGGTCCTTTTACCGCTTCAAGTGTAGACTTCGAAGCATGGATGACCAAACTAGCTCTGTTTCAGTTTGGAGGTGACTATGTATTTGACTTCTTAGACCCAACGGATGCAGACAATAACGATAATGATGTTTTAGATATTAATGAGTTCGCTTTGCTAACAGCAATATGCAATAACACATCCCATCCATTACATGACACTATTCACGAAGCATTCAAAACTAATTGGAGTAGTTTTGCTTCTCATCAGGGAGGATTAGTTAACTCACTTGCACCTGCATTAGCGATTATGGGTGGGGCGTATGCCACATTAGGTGATGGCGATTATGGTAGAACGCCTGCTGCATGGTTTTCTGGCTCGTGGGGTTCAGTCGCGGAAATTCTATATGAATTATCGGCTTACGGTTCTTCATGGAATGCAGGTCAACCTGCGGAACCGCCTTATGTTCGTCGCCAGGCATACATGTCTGCATGTGGTGATTTTGATGGTGATGGAGTAAAGAATATTAATGAGTGGTATGGACAGGGTGAAAATGTGGCAAATTATGTAAATGCAGCGATGGACCCTGGTATCACAACAAGCGGAGAGGACCCAAGTAGTGTTTGTGAAACAGGACTGCGTTGGGGTAAGACCTATTTCTATAATCCTGCTAATCAGCATGTATACTGGTTACAGCCGTATACTCTGCCGTGGGAAATTGCTGAACAGGTTGCTACAGAACATAGCCTTGTAAATAATGCAAGCGAAACTATACCCATTCCGGGACATCTGGTCACTATAGATGATTCTGCAGAAAATGCCTGGATTATGAGTACCGTATACCCACAAATAAACAGCAATATGTGGATAGGTGCAACGGATAAGTTTACAGAAGGGCAATGGGTCTGGGTTGCTACAGGCGAACAGTTCTGGCAAGGTACGGCATCTGGAAACCCCGTAGGCGGTAAGTATGTCAATTGGAATAGTGGAGAACCTAACGATTCCAGCGGCGAAGATTATGGGGAAATTACCAGCAGCGGTGGATGGAACGATAATAAAGCCAGCGCCACGCGTCGTGGTTTAGTTGAATTCCCGAATGCCTATCCAGATAGTGATTCTAATGGTATTCCCGATTATTGGGAGCAGTTCTCCGGTGGTGGCGGTGAAGGAGAAGGAACACCCGAAGGAACACCCGAGGGAACTCCGGAGGGAACACCCGAAGGAACACCCGAAGGAACACCCGAAGGTGAAGAACCCTGTGAATTTGAAGGAAGAATTAATAACCCAACTACAGGACAGGGTCCGTTATTGGCACAAACATTGGCAGATGCAAGTTCACAACTACGGAATCTGCTCACTACCTTAGGTATGTTAAGTTGGTTTAACTGGGATATTGAATATTTAGAGCAAGTCATAGCCATGATTCATCCCTATCCTGGAGACGGATTGAAAGATTCATGGAGTATGGCTTTGCTTGAATATTGTATCTGCCATCCCAATTTCCGTCCAGATTTAAATATTCCAACAGATTTTGATTTTAACAAAAACTTATTCACAGACGATTGCACATGGTTAGCTATGAATGTTGACCCAATTTTTGCGGCACTTCCGCCGATGGTGGGCGATGTAATGGCGGGTCTATTAGGTTCCAGTGTAGAGATGCGAACCACATGGAACGCTATATTCCTGGCATTAACCGGTGGAGCGGTCGGATTACCCAGTGTAAATAACTATCGTATTTATGGTATGGCGAAAGCGAACGATGGCGCTATAGCTGCAAATGGTGATTTAGATGGCGATGGCAAGACGAACTTGCAAGAAGCGAACGAGGTAATTGCAGTGGGTGGAGGTATGGAGTTATTTGTGCTTGCAGCCACAGATAAAACCAATATGTGGCCCGGTAATCCGGAGATTCCTGTTGGCTCTATTGCAATTCTTGGTGCAATCACAGGTGTGATTGTTGCCGGAAGTTCATTGATCTTAGTCCGTCGGCAACGGAAATCATAATAAAACACAAACTCTGGTATATATTGGCACCCGGTATGGTACCGGGTGCCAATAGGTGTTATAAAATTAACCTTCATTAGAGGAGAAGGGTATATGAAACAGAAAGGATTTACACTCATTGAACTTCTTGTCGTTATTGCCATTATTGGTATCCTTGCGGCAATTTTATTGCCGGCTCTTGCTCGCGCCCGTGAGGCGGCTCGTCGTTCCTCCTGCCAGAACAATTTGAAACAGTGGGGTCTTGTCTACAAGATGTATGCCAATGAAGCCAAAGGCGAACGATACCCTGCATTGCAAACTTACAATCCATTAAGACCTAACAAACAAGATATCGCAGCAGGACCTCAGGTTAGTTCATTATACCCTGAATATCTTACAGACCCGTATATTATCATCTATCCATCTGACCCGGATGCAGCAAAAGCTAGAAGTGGCATAGAAGAAAATAATGGAAATTTAGTTTACATTTCGGATGATGTTGACGCCAGTTATGCCTATTTCAGCTGGGTATTTGACAGATTAAAGCCCTCTCAACCTTTGAGTTCTTTTACAATATTAAACACAGCCCTTTCAGCTCTTGGTGCTGGTGCTGTTGACCCTAATATCATGGTACCGACGCAGCTTGCTGCAGGTTTAGAAAGTCTATTTCAACAATATGGCGCCGCCTTAGGACAATATACCGGTGGTAATGGCGCGGCTCTTGTCCCGGTGGTTGACCAGGATATATCTCTTTTATCTCAGTGGGCAGGTTATGGTAATGGTGGCGGAAATACCATTTATCGGTTGCGTGAAGGTATTGAACGCTTCTTGATTACTGATATTAACAACCCTGCCGCAAGTAATAATGCACAAAGTTCTGTTTGGATTATGTTAGATACATTCTCTGCAGGTGGAGCAGCAGGTGACTTGTTTAATCATATTCCGGGTGGTTGCAATGTCCTTTACATGGACGGACATGTTGAATTTATTCGTTATACCTCAGATTCCAATCCGTATGATAATGATGTCCCTGGCACAGAACCAGTAATATCAAATGTAGCAACAATAGTAACCGCTTTAACCTCTGCTTCGTAAAAATTAAAACATTTTTTCAGAAAAATTGTGCAGTTTTTTTCTTGAAAACTGCACAATTTTTTTATTAAAATAGAATTTGTATTTAACACTATTCATAACAACTAATAATTTAACTCTAACATAAGGATTAATGTTATGAAGAAAAAAGGTTTCACACTCATCGAACTACTGGTGGTCATAGCTATCATCGGTATCCTCGCGGCAATTTTGTTGCCGGCTCTTGCTCGTGCCCGTGAGGCAGCTCGTCGTTCCTCCTGCCAAAATAATCTAAAACAGATAGGTTTGTCCATGAAAATGTATGCTAACGAAGCAAAGGGAGAACGGTTCCCTACTTTAAGTATTGCAGGTGGAGATAATTGTGATGATATTGGTATTGATTTTATGTGGTGGGGACCACAATTATATCCCGAGTATCTGTCTGATTTGAATGTAAATGTTTGTCCTTCTGATTCGGACGGCAAACGGGCATTTACCGATGGTAGATGGCATTGTGGGGGAAATCCCGATAATCCTATTTGCCCTTGCCGTGTTGATGCTTTGTCTTATATTTACATCTGTTGGACATTACGGGAACAAGACTATATGATGCCCGGAATGGACCCCAATGACCCAAATATCTCTTCATTTCAGTTACCAGTTACTTATGTTAACCCGTTTTTTGTACAAAAGCTTATGAATTTAGTAGCGGCAGTAGATGCTGCTCCAGATGTAAGCACAGCCATGGGGCTTGTGGACAAAGACTTAACTTATAATACGGCAGACTCACAGGGTAAAATAACCATGTATCGTCTTCGTGAAGGAATCGAACGATTCCTGATTACGGACATTAACAATCCTGCGGCAAGCACACAGGCTCAAAGTGAAATTGCTTTCTTTTTCGATGGTATCGAAACGACGCCTTCAGATTTCAATCATATCCCCGGCGGTGCCAATGTTCTTTATATGGATGGACATGCAGAGTTTGTTCGTTTCCCAACTGAACATCCGGCAAACAAAGTGTTCGCCGCAATCATTGGAAATGTATAATTTGTAGAAAAAACTTAATAAATATTATTTAGAGAGACTGCTTCCTCAAAAGAGGTAGTCTCTCTTTTATTATGTAATGGTATTGTGTTAAAATATATTTGTGAGAATTTACAATAAAGGCAAGTGATTTATGAAATGTGAACAAAGAGAGAAAGTGGAAGATCTTCTTTCAGAGCAGGCTATCGAGATTATAAAAAATCTTGAAATAGGTGCGTATGTTGTTTCTCCTGAACGAGAAATTCTCTTTTGGAATGATAAAGCGTATGAAATAACGGGTTATACTTCAGGTGAGGTAATTGGGTCTTTTTGTCAGGATAATCTATTGCGACATGTAGATGAGCTCGCAACGGAGTTATGTATTCATGGATGTCCACTATTAGAAACTATTAAAGATGGTACAATTCGCAAAGCAAGGGTATATTTGAGACATAAGGCAGGCTATCGAATGCCTGTAAAGGTGGAAACTTTACCTATTAAGGTGAATGACGAGACTAAGGGTGCGATTGAATTTTTTCAGGAGGATACCGAAGAACTCAATCTATCGGAAGAACTTCGGAGAACCCGCGAGAAAGCATTGATTTGTCCTTTGACAGAGATTGGAAATCGCAGGTATACAGAACAGGTGCTTGAAGACCGTCTGGAAGAAATGAAACGAATGAATAGTAGTTTGGGGCTGTTTTTCATAGATATTGATGATTTTAAGCACATTAATGATACTTATGGTCATCCTATTGGGGATATTGTATTAAAAATGGTTGCTCGAACCCTTGTGAGTATTATGCGTCCGTATGATTTTGTAGGGCGATGGGGTGGAGAGGAGATCGTTGCGATTGTCCCGCATGTGAAACAGGAAGAATTATTTGAATTGGGAGAACGGTTACGGAAGTTAATTTCTGCCAGTAGTATAAAAACAACGCAGGGAAGATTGGGGGTTACAGTTTCTATTGGTTCAACAATTTCTTTTAAAGAGGATACCTTTGATTCCATTATTGACCGTGCGGATAAAATGATGTATGAGAGCAAACGCAACGGTAAAAATAGGGTTACTGTTTATTCCTCTTAAGTTTTTATCCGTGAGTTTCTATGTGGTGATTTTGCTTTGCATATTGAATATTATCAAAGTATCTCTGTGGATTGATAGATCTTCCGTTTTGTAAGATTTCCAGATGTAAATGATTGCCGGTAGCCCTTCCTGTTGAACCTACACTTGCAATTTGTGTCGTAATATCAACCTGCTCTCCTCTTTTGACTAAGTTCTTTTCATTGTGAGCATATAGGCTACTTGTGCCATCCTCATGTTTTATCCGCACATAATTCCCATAACTATTACTAAAACCTGTTTCTTCTACAATGCCCGCTTTAATAGGATATATAGGTGATCCTTGAGGGGCGGCTATATCTATACCCCTATGAAAAGTTCTTTTCCCTGTAAATGGGTCATTCCGCCATCCAAACGGAGATGAAACCTGTTTTTGTGAGGGAACAATATTTAAAAATGGATTGGGCGAGTTTATATATGTGTTTTTCAGTTTCTGATTAAAATTTTTCAAAACTTTTGTTTGAGAATTCATTACATTTTTTAAGGAAGAAAGGGAATTTGTATTGTTTGTAAAATTAGTATAAACTTCTAAATTTTTGGGATATGATAAAAGAAAAGAAGAGTGATTGCTGGTATTTAGAAAATCTGAAAAATTGTTAGAAGAAATTTCTGCCTCTATATTATCCAGTAATAAATTCAAAAAGGAGGTATTTTGAATCGTCTGCAATAAAGACAAACTGGATAAAGAAGAAAATGTCTTTGGATTTTTTCCTGTTATATTATTTTTTGTGGAATAAGAAATCGCATGGATACGATGCATATCATTTTATCCTAAAAGTTGATTCTTTATAAGCAAAACATATTCCAAGTATGTGTTTTATTTAAGTCCCTGATATACCATAATTGAAATAATTTTATACTTTTTATTCATCGGGAATTTTTTACATAGAAAGGAAATTTTTTCCAGATACACAAGATTGCTGCACGAAAAAGAGGTTTTTACGCTATTAGGTTTTCTTTACATTTCGTCCGAAGAAATGAGACAAGATGCACAAAGAGGATTTTTAGAAAAATCGCCTCGTATAAAATCCTGACGAATTTTTATAGCCCGGGGTGAATTCCAAACTTCATAAATAGAACTTTCCGCCACATTTCCCAAAACCATCTTTTTGAAATAATCCGTGCAACACAAAACCATATCCCCATTAAACAAGATATAGGCTTGTTTAAATAATCGTGTGCAATGTTTAAATTGGACTGCTTTACCGGGATTTAATTTTCGGAAAGTGAAATTATTTCCTCCTCGATTTTCTAATGCAGTATATTTTGAATTAACACCAAGACTTTTCCAGTAATTTACTGCTTTATCCACATCAATAAGATTTGTTTTAACCATAGTTATTGTAATTTTTAATTTGGGACAATATTCATTCCGTTTTTGAATAAGATACTCAATATTTCTTTTTGTTTCTTCAAATTTTAAACTTCCTCGCATTGTCTCTTCATAAGGTTCTTTTTCGATGCCCTGCATAGAAATAAATATATGTAGAAAAGGATTATCTCTGACCAAGTCATCTACCACATCCGTAGATAATTTGCTACCATTTGTTGTAATAATAATTCGTGATTTGGGAATTGTTTGTTTAATATATCGTGATCGTTCTAAAATTTTAGGGTCCAAAAAGGGTTCATTCATTAAGTAAGGACTGATACGCCGCGTGTTTTTGTGTTGTGCTATTTCATGAACAATTTTTTTAAATAGTTCATCGGACATTGTTCCCTTAGGAACATGTTCTACACTTAAAGTATAGGGGCAAAAAATACAAGCGCCATTACAACCGGTTCGTGTTTGAATTTGCACGGTTAGTGGGAAATCAGGGACTTTGCGAAAAAACATTGTTTTTAATTTATCTGCCCACCAGTGTTCATCTGTGCCCTTTATATAAAAATTTTTCTTCCATTTTTTTATAAAATTTGTCATCTGTATTTCCTAATATTTTCAATATATATACCATAATATAACAATTATAAAAAAAATGTAATGGTTAATTTTTTTTTACCACAAAGAACACAACGACTTTACACAAAGTCCACAAAGTAGAGTTTGTTTCATTTTCTTATAAACTTCCTCTGTGTGTTTTGTGTAGTATTTTCTTTGTGTCCTCTGTGGTTAATTTTTTACACCTCAAAAAGTACAGAAACTTTAACAAAGTTCATAAAGCGGAGAGAATCCAAAGCCAGGAGGTTTTAGATAGGTTTTCCATACCATTAAGGGATACTTCCTCCTACATAATAAGATACATTAACTAAAGAAAAAATATAAATCTGTTACCTATGTTCTATAGTTCTTCACATTAGATATATTTTATGAAAAATTTTATTTGTTATTTAAAATACATATAATTATCATTTAGTTTTACTGCGCCGAATAGTTGGGATAAAACAAAAAAATTATAAAATAAACTAAATTCAAAAAATAAATATTAAAAATAACCCAAGATATAAGTATTTGTAATTTAGTTTTTAAAAATAAATACTTGATATTTTTCATAATAAGTATTATTATATATTTATAGTAAACTAAACATGGGTTTACTTATATATGTGTTTATCATTATTAACTTTTTAACAGGAGTAATAAAGATATGTTAAAAAAAGGTTTTACTCTCATCGAACTGCTGGTTGTGATAGCGATAATTGGTATTCTTGCTGCTATCCTCTTGCCAGCACTTGCTCGTGCGCGTGAAGCAGCACGGCGGTCTTCATGTCAGAACAATCTTAAGCAATTAGGATTGGTGTTCAAGATGTATTCCAATGAATCGAAAGGAGAAAGATACCCTACGATTCAGATATGGCAAGGTGATCCTGCGATGCCAGACGATTGCAATTGTCGATCTTCTGTTGAGGCTTTCTTTAATGCACGAACAGTGTATCCCGAATATCTGACGGATACGAATGTTATGATATGTCCATCAGATTCAACCGCGAGAACTCATGTAACTGTTGATGGATGGTGGAATCGCAATGGTGACCCGAATTTAGATGAAAAGAATCCTTGCCGTTTTAGTGCGGAATCATACAATTATTACGGTTGGGCAATTATGGATGCCGATATGGTTTTACCCGGACAGGATGTTAATGACCCTGCAATTAACGAGACAAACGCAATGAACTATTTTAATCCAGACTTCTTAACCGCTATTCTAACGATATTAAATAATGGTTATGCCAACTGGGCAAATAATGGAGATGCCAGTTTATTGGATTCCGATGCAAAACAAGGAGCCGTTACCGTATATCGGCTTCGCGAAGGGATTGAGCGGTTTCTGATAACGGATATCAACAATCCTGCTGCTTCGAGTAAAGCTCAGAGTGAGGTATGGATATTGTCCGATGATGTTAATTCACAGCCTGAATTTATGAACCATGTTCCCGGTGGCGGGAATGTTTTGTATATGGATGGTCATGTGGAGTTTATACGCTATCCTGGAAAAAACCCTGTTTCTCGTTTATGGGCTTGCTTCTTAGATAGTCAAACCAGTGGTGATTAAAAACTCCTTTCCTTTTTAAGACAAAAAGAGCAGGAATTTGTGATAAATTCCTGCTCTTTCTATATAATTTTTACTAATATGCTTGTCCGGCAATAACACGGTATTTACAGGGTTTCCCGGTTATCATGCAGGGACCTTCTTCTTCGGGTGCCTCAAAGGGGATACAACGAATGGTTGATTTGGTTTCTTCTTTTAATCGCTGTTCTACTTCAGGGTTGGTATGGTCAAGGAAAACACGGAAAAAGCCACCCTTTTCAATTCGTTCTTTATATTCATCATAAGAGTCAACTGTGAATGTATTTGCTTCTGTTCTTTCTTTGGCTTTCTTGAAAAGGTTATTTTGTATATCTACAAGAGTATTTTGCACCTGCTCCTTCAGGTTATCAATACCTAAGGTTATTTTTTCTGCAGTATCTCTTCTTACGAGGACTACTTGCTGGTTTTGTATATCGCGTGGTCCTATCTCAATGCGTAGAGGCACACCCTTCAGTTCCCATTCATTGAATTTATAACCGGGTTTGTATTGGTCGCGATCATCAATTTTATAGAACAGTGGGTCCCAATCACGGGTGATGTTTCGAGCAAATTCGGAGACTTTTTGTTGTTCTTCATCACTTCGCCATATAGGAACGATTACTACGGGTAGTGGAGCCAACTTGGGAGGAATAACAAGGCCCTGGTCATCTGAATGGGTCATTATCATTCCACCTATAAGTCGTGTTGAAACACCCCAACTTGTGGCATATACATATTTTAATTCTTTGTCTTTATCCTGAAATTTTACATCAAAGGCTTTTGCAAAATTTTGACCTAAAGAATGACTAGTTCCAGCTTGTAGAGCTTTA
>DAOSUS010000082.1 GCA_035378955.1 Candidatus Hydrogenedens sp.
AATTAATCGGCACCGGCGTCCCATTCGTATATGGCGATACATTAATCGCCCCTACTACAGGATTCGTTATGTCGTATGTAGTTGTTGTTTTACCATTTCCTGTTGGTGTATTACCACGGTTGCCTGCACCATCTATGACGACTACATCAAAGTAATATACCCCTTCAAGTGTCGGGTTAAAATTGAAACTTCCATCAGGAGCACTATTTGAACGCAATCCGCTATCTGTCCATGTCCCCGTTTCTCCTATTTTATACCATAATTCAACATTGCTTACGCCACTGGAAGTATCTGAAGCACCGGAATAGTTCACAACAATAGGTAGCGTATTTGCATTTGCAGGAGAAGTCATAGAACTTACGGTAGGGGTATCAATTTTAATACCACCGCCGGTATGTGTAGCACTGTTAGGAGATGTTAAATTTCTACCGCTAGCATCTTTTACTGTATTAGATACAGTGATAGTTACATCACCCCCTTCTCTCATTTCACCAGCAATCCAGGTTAAACGATAGGTATGCCCTGTCAAAAAGGCTACACTAAGTGGGTTAGCACCTAATGTTCCTCTACCTGTGCCTGAAATAGTAAAACTACCTGCAGTAATTGTGCTATTGTCCATTTGTTGGCTGAAAGTAACATCAACGGTCCTTGTTCCAGAAACCTGAACACTACTTACAGTTGGTGCTGTAACAGTCGCATCGGATACAATTCTCACATTGTCAACGGTTACTGAATTGATACCTGTTTCGCCTTCACCAAACTGAAGTAGAATTCCATGGGGGAAACCATCCCATGCTCCGGTATGCCCAGATGGCTGACCTGTGGTATATGGAATAAGAAAGTTATATCGTTTAATTCCTTTATTGGTTGGAATAGTCCATTTTCTTGCGGTTTCATAATCAACGCCCATTCTCAAGCCATCTTTCCGCCAGGCAAAACGCAAGGTAAAATCGTTGCGGTCAACTTGTGTAGACGGGTTTACATCTACTTGAAGCCATTTATAAGCAGTAGTAGAGCCAATGACAAAGTTAAGGTTTTCAATTCCGAGTGTGCCCAAGCCAGTTACCGTTCCTACACCACTGGCAATATTTAAAGAAGTCCCACTGTAAGGTGAGTGTTTGGCAGATACCCAATTACCACAGTTTGTTCCATATAGATTATTATTGCCTGAAGTAGAGAAGTCCCAATCATACGGACCAGATGCCCAGGACAAGGAATTGTATAAGGTTATATAATCGTAATAAAATGTTGCGGTTGTGGCTTCCCAAGCGGGGTCAATTCGGAAATGCTGGATAGTTCCTGGAGCACCAAGCCATGAATTCCCCGATGTGGGGGTACCCATATCTACAAGAAGACATTGATAACCATTATTAGGATAAAAATAATAATTTTTGTTTACATATCCACCTCCACCCGTTCCGGGAAAACCAAAGGTTTGCATTCCTGCTGGGTCATTGTTTTGGTACCCTGTTATATTGGCTCTAATAAGCAAGTATCTATACGAAGAAGGGTCAAAGTGTTGGTTATAGACATGGATATAAGGGTCACCGCCATTGGTGTTGAAAGACAATACACCTGAACTCGCCTGTAAGTTGGTAATTTGATTTTCTGCAATCCAACCTTGTTTATGATTCCCTATATCGAATTGCCAATCGGGTATTGGTTCACGACGAAGCCCAATATAGTAAATTTTCACGCTACCACTGGGTAATCCACCTGTATCGAATCGAATTTGCCTTATCGTTTGTCCATTCCATGTATTTGGGTCTTTGCTGGTTTCACTTAATCGCTGAGGTATATTTATAAGATATGTGTATCTGCCAACCTTAGCATCAAATACAATAGATTTAGATTCAGTCCATGAACTATCCGTAGCTGTTGTAAAGAACATTTGGAAAGAATCATTAGCAGTATATTCAATATCTGCTTGTAACCAGGGGTAATCAGACCCACTTAATCGCAAGTCATCGGGGGAAAAAACGAAGGGGTCTCCACAAGTAAATTGGAAATATAAATAGCCTCCTGTAACCTGCTGGTTTGAAGCACAACTAAATCCACCCCAGCCTTCAAAGTCACCGGCGGTTTCAAAATCCCATACAGCACCACGCGAATCGCTACCGAATGTGATACCAAATCAGTGAATTTTTACATTACAGCCAGATAAACCTCCGGGGTCGAAGCGAATTTGTCGTATCGTTTTACCTAACCAAGAGTTCGGGTCTTTGCCTTCCGCAGATAACCTCTGAGGAATGTTAATAAGGTAGGTACGCCTTCCCGTATAACCTGTAAAGGTGATGGATTTCGGTTCATTCCAACCGCCATCGGCTGTGGTAATAAAAAACATCTGAAATGTTTGATTGGATGAAGCGGTAAACTCAATATCTGCGTGGAGATAACGGAAATTGGAACCATTTACATTTATGTTATCTGGAGAAAATATTTGCGGGTCACCTCCTGTAGTATCAAATGTTAATGCATCACCTGAAACACCAAAATTGGTTACCCAAGAACCTCCGGTCCATCCTTCTGTGTTTCCTGCAGTGTGGAATTCCCAAACGACAGGATATGAGGTAAAGGGAATGAAAATGATGAAAGATATAATCAGAACAAATAATAAATTCTTTTTCATTGATGAACTCCTTCTATGAGTGTATAATTCAAAAAAATTAGTTATAATAATATTATAAAGAAAAAATATTACAAAAGGAAAAGTATTATGAGGATAAAATTTGTTTATTTGTTTTTTCTTGCATTCACTTTTTGTCATTTTGTAATTGCCCAATCTTATAGGAATAACTCACAAGGGGAAGATAATATTTCATCGTCTTCATCATATTGCTACCAGAGATATACTGTTGAAAAAGAACCTTTTTCTTTCACAGAAAGATGGCGGGTAAAGAAGGACGGTGTTTCGGTTGGCAGTATTGAAAAAGAACCCTTTTCTATTACAGATACATGGAAGATTAAGGACTCTACAGGAAAAACTGTAGGCTCGATGGAAAAAGAGGCTGTTTCTATAGGGAATGAATATGCTATAAAAAATCCTTATGGGATTAGAATAGGAAAAATGGAGGAAATGTTGGGCGACTGGCAGATAAATCTTAATTGTGGCGAGAAATTAAACTTTAACGAATTGCCCTTAAATCAATGGGAAATTAAAGGAAAAAGCACTCGGGTAAAAATTGAACAAGAGCCATTAGGTTCATCCTATAAAGTTAAATCGGAAGGTATGTGTGATAGAAATCGTTCTTTGTTAGAACAACAACTACCTGCAATAGGTTCTGTTCCTATATTGGATAAAAATAATGAAAGTCGCAGGAAAAAACTTGTATCTGATGATGAACCTATAAATAAACCAAGAAACTATCTAAATCCATCGTTGAATACCATTCAAAACAATTGGAAATTGCCATCCTTTGAGGAAAGAAATAAAAATTTAACAAAAATCCCAGACCCTCTCGAAAATCTTAATAAATATAATTCCAATTCTCCAAATCTACTTGAGCCTTCATGGAAACGAGATAGGTCCATAGGAAGTTTCGATGGATATAATCAGATTAATTCGTTCGAAAATATAAGACCTTTGGGGACATCAAGTCTTTTTGATGAAGAATAATTTCGGGAATAAAAAAATTTAAAAATCTCTTGCATTTTTTTTAATTTTGTGTCATAATCTAATTAGAAAGTTGAATATAAAGGTTCGTAAGCGACCTTAACGAGTTTTGCGGGAACTGCTATAAGAGTTTCGACAAAGTCCCGAACAGGACTATACGGGCTACGGGTATAGCCCGCCAATATACAGCGAAACCATGCGGTTCCCGCTCTTTTTTAAAAGATGATAGTTAATCCGAGAATATTTTTTGCCAAGAATGCCCGAATTTATTACGAAATTTCTTCTATTCGTTTTTATTTATGGTTATTTATGTCGTTCGTGGTTATATAAAGGGTTTTATCGTAAAATCAAGGCTTATAATGGAAGAAATTCAGAAAATAAGGAAACTTCACATAAAAATATTTACTTCTTCATACGCTTTTTATTGGATTTGCCTGCTATGCCTATTTTTCTATTCTATTTATGTAATATAAATCCTAAATATTTTTTAGAATGAGATTTTTCGGGTCATTGAGCGTTCGGAGGGGATAGGTTCGGGTTTTTTTACGAAAACATATTCCATAGATGGGAATTTTTCCAGAGGGTGTTTGGATTCACTATATAATTGGATAAGATGGATTGTAAGAAGTAATCGGGCAATTCTTAGTTGTCGGGCATTTTGGTAGTAGATACGGAAGCCGTGCATGCAAGCTTGTTGAATTTTGTTTCGGAAGGTCATCGGAATATTGTTATTTCTTTGTCCCCATGTCCAGAGGTCGTCTATATCTTCAGATGGGGGCAATTTTTCCTTTTCTATTTCTTCCAGCATCTCATAGCACTTTATTAATCGGTCAAACCAAAAAAGAATAGCCCGATACCCTTCTTCCGAAATGTCCACTTCTATTTGTGCCTGGTCTATGGTATCTTTTGTTTGTTTATGCAGGTATGCCTCACGATTGGGATTGGGTTCGGGAATCATACGAACACGCATCCGTTCTAAAGAATCTCCGTAGTTAAAACTTTCTAATAAAACCGCAATGTCGAATTTGGTCGGAGAGAGAAGAGGGTATTCGTATAATAATTCCGCAGAAATTTCATCCTGAGATAGCACGCGGTCAATTTCAGTATCAATCTGGAAGCAACCAATTCGCCAATCGAACCACATATCGTGAAATAAAGCAATGAGATTTTCGCCAATGCCTGCAGGTTCTTGCTGTGTGATAGCCATGTCTATCAAATCTAATAAACGCTCTTCTAAAAATTCATGGGTTTTCCAGAAAATGCGATGGGAAAATACATGATGAAGGATGAAGAAACGGTCTATAATGATATTGGCTTTTTCTTCTGTAATGTCTGCGACTTGTTGAAATTTTTTTATCCATGAAATATTCCAATCCCGCAGTTCACGAGCCATACTGCTTTTAGGAATATGGGGTATTTCATCGAGCGCACCTTTGTCCACGCACGGTTCTAATATGAAAGGAGCCATTTCCATCTGGAATTGGGCAGGATAGTCAGCCCACATGATTAAAGTTTGGTTTGGAATAGAATAGAGATGAAATTTACTGAAATCGGTCATAAAGACATAATGCAAATTTTTATCGGAAAGTTCTTCAAATAACAATCGTGAGAGAGGACAAAAATCCAGATGATTGTTTTTTATGCTTGAAGGTAGTGTAAAAAGATGTTCAGGAACTATTACAAAACAAATTTCCTTACCGTGTTCGGATGTTAGCAAGAAAGGAAGAACCCCCGTACTCTTTGTTACCTCTGTTTCGGGGAGAGGAATAAAGGACTTCCAGCCCAATCTATGAAAAAACTCTTCAATATACCTATATCTTTCTATTCCCTGCGATGCCTGAGCCCATTTCCACCATGCTTCAGAAATCTGCAAGGCTGCACGATTATATGAAACGCTCATAAAACATTTTCCCCTTTCGGTATATTCAATTTGTTGTTTTCAATAATTCTCCACAAAAAATCTTCTCTGTTTCCGAGCAGGTCAACGGTTGCCTGTAGGAAATTTATCCATTCGGAATTTTTTTGTTCCATCTTTTCTGTGAATTCATTTGTAGTAATGACGGATACAGAAATTCCTTCAATAGATTCAGGAAAAGTATCGCCATTCGTTGTGACAATAAGTACTTGATTTTTGTCTGGGCTATAAAAAACAAGACGAACTGATTTGTTGTTATTTAGAATTGAACGAAGTCGGTCAATCGGGGAACATACTTTTAATATGAGAGATTGTAAAATAGGAACCAAGGGATGATTTTGGTCAATTTGATACCATGTCCTATTACCTTCTTTCCACTGATAGATAAGTCCAATTTGAGCAAGTCGTTCCAATTCTCTCTGAACAGCACGGAGGGGCAATTTTGTTGCACTTTCTACCTGACGCTGATAGAACATTCGCCCTAAATTTGTAAAAAGAACTAAGAAGACTTTTGTTCGTGCTTCAGAGCCTAACAAAGCCTCTAATGTAGTTAAATCAACTAAATTTTTATTTTCTTCACTAATTAATGTCTGCATTCTGTTATATGAAGTATACAGTTCATTATTTATTTAGGTTATTACATTCAATTATATAATCAATATATCAAAAAAAAACATGAATGTCAAATTATTTTTAATTAATTAGTTAATATAATTAGTTTTATTTTTCAATATAATAGTATAAGCACTAATAATTGTAGTATATCATTATACATTTGTTAGCTAATTATTTTTTTAGATAGAGGAAAATAATTTGTAAAATTTGAACAGCCTTTTTATATTTTATAAGGGAAAATAAATTTTAAATTTCAAAAATTGATTTTTATTCCTGTATTAGCAACAGGTCCTTCTATGTCTTGTTTATGTTCTCTCTTCAAACTTTCCACATCGAAACCGAACAAATATCCCATTCCGAAAAAGACATCCATTCGTCGAGTGGCAGGAAAATCTAATGAAATGAATGGAATAACAGATATAATGTCTATTTCTTTTGTCCTTGTATATTTTATTGGGAACCTAAAAACTCCAATCTTTGCATCACCCGATGCTTCAAAATTTGAGTAGTTTATGTTTAATGAAAGATAAGGTTTTGTGTCAAATATAGTCCTTTTCAAACGGCTTAAAAAAGGTTCGTCTTTAATAGATCGATATTCTGTTTTCCCAAGTGGGAAATAATCCATCCCGGCTTCGATGAGGAATTCTTCTCCTGTAAGGTCTAAACGAATTTTTAATGGACCATAATGATTACTATTATTAATTTTCCATATTCCACCACCAATTCCACTCCAAAAAGAAAAATATTTTCCACAATGCAATCCGATTCCAGCCCAGATGTCTCCGAAAAGACCTATTTGACGCATGTCTTTAAATGTCACAAAATCTTTCCAGCCCGGGACCATTCCCCTGCCTATTTCATTAACTATATATACAGGTTTCTCCGAATTCAATTCGGGAAAATATGCGTAATGTCCTATAATAAGATATAACCCCTTTGTCTTATCTATTTCTTTTTCCTCCTCTTGGGAATCACAACCAGTTATATTATCTTCTTGTAGAGTAAGTCTTTCATTTCTACTATTGGGCAATGATATATTTTTCCCGTTTACCTTTTCTATGGGAAAATTTTGTTTTTCATCCGCATTTATATACAATGAAATTAAAATAAGGAATACAATAAAAGATTTCCTTACTTTGATGAGATGATAAGTAATACATCGTTTTATGGCATTCAGAGGCTCCATATTCCTCAATAGCATTCTTTCCTTTTTTTACCCTATCTACTATTTATGTATTTTATGGATTTCATTTGAAATAATTCCATTTAATAGAAATTTTTCAATGAATAACCAAAATTGTTAAATACTAACATTTAAACAATTTGCAAATGAAAATAAAAAATATTCATACTATTTTAATGTCTATAAAATTAGACCGTAAAAGATACACAAAAAATTAACTCCATAAAGATAAGGAGATTTTTTTATGAATGAAAAGTTCAAACTCACACGGAGACAATTTAACAAAGCGGCAGCGTTGGCTACATTTGCAGTGATTTCAAAGAACATGGATGCAGTAGAGACAAACAGCGGAACCTTGAAAATTGGTTTAATTGGTTGTGGAGGTAGAGGTTTTGGTGCGTTAAAGGATTGTATGGAAGGGAACGAGAATATAAAAATTGTGGCGTTAGCAGATGTTTTTGATGACCGACTTAAAGACTGCAGAAAAAAATTGGAATCTATGCAGGGTAGGATGTATAAAGGTAAAGTAGAAATTGACGATGGACATTGTTTTGTTGGACTGGATGCCTATAAAAAGATTTTAGAAACTGATATTGATGTAGTTATCCATGCTACACCGCCTTATGCTCGTCCTATGCATGTGGAAGCCGCAATTGATGCAGGAAAGCATGTGTTTACAGAAAAGCCTGTAGCGGTTGACCCTGCAGGTATTCGCCGATTTATCAAGACGGCTCAAAAGGCGAAAGAAAAGAACCTGTGTTTGCATACAGGAACACAAAGACGCTCCAGCAATGCATATCGTGAAACAGTTAAGAAGATTCAAGATGGCGCCATTGGTGATATTATCGCAGCGCGTGTTTATTGGAATGGCGAGCTACCATTTTCTCATGACCGTAAGCCAGAATGGAATGATTTAGAGTATCGCCTTCGCAACTGGTATAACCAAATATGGACCTGTGGAGATAATATCGTCGAACAGCACATCCATAATATTGATATTATCAACTGGATTATGGGTACCCATCCTGTAAAAGTAGTTGCTTCCGGTGGTAGAGCATGGAAACCTCGTGAGGAGAAATATGGGGACCTCTGGGACCATTTCGAATGTGATTTTGAATATCCTAATGGCGTTCATATGTTTAGCTTCTCTCGCCATTGGAATAATTCAAAGAATGATGTTTTTGAACAAGTGTTCGGCACAAAAGGGAAGAGTATGTGCAATGATATGGGTAAGGATACAAAGAATCCGTATGTTCAAGAGCATATTGACTTTATTCAAGCCGTTCGGGGGGAAATTCCTTATTTGAATACGGGTATAGAATGTGCGGAAAGCACGATGACCGCAATTATGGGTCGTATGGCGGCATACACAGGGCAGGAATTAACATGGGATGAAGCTTTGAATGCAGATTTGAGTATTGTGCCAGAAGATTTAGACTGGAATAAATCTTATCCAATAGGTCCTATTCCTGTTCCCGGTAAAGCATAATATTCGATAATAATTTGGGCGGGTTGGATATTTTATTCAACTCGCCCATTTCAATCTATCGGGGTAATTTTTCAACCATTTATTACCATTAAATACGGTCGAATATTTTTTCGATAACCTCAATGATATTGGTTGGACAGGAATAAACACCTTTCACAGGAAGGGTGAAAACCTTTTCTACCTCTTTTAATAAATCAGTATTATCAGGCTCAGTTGTTGATAATAAAATCTGGGTTGTGTTGCAGGTTCGCAATGGAAGCAATAGATACTTCATACAAAAAGGGTATTCAAGTAAATATGCCTGTTCGATATTTACATGCTTTTCATTTATGAATAACAAAGGTATATTTTTTTGCAGGGATAATGCCTGAAACAAAACAATTTCATCAATCCATTCTTGTTCTAACAATAAAGTTCCCAATCGGCAATATTGTTTATCCTTCTGCAGGGTAAGCACTTCTTCCAATTGGGTATTGGTAATAAAGCCTGCTTTAATCAAAAGTTCTCCTAACTTTAAATACGGTTTCTCCTTTGCTTGAAGTGCCATAACCAAACGGGTATAGGTATCTTCATATTTGCTTTTCTCTTCAAAATTTTGTTCATCCCCTATTAATGCCAATTGCTCTTTCAATGTTTCTACTTGATATTGCCAGTATTTCACGGATTCGGATAGTTCTTCATTGCGTTGAACTGAGGCTCTGTATTCTTGCTGGAACCGCTCACTTTCTTTTTTCAAGCCTTCAATTGTTCGTAATAGTCCTTGACATTGTTCAATAATTTCTCGATGTTTTTGCTCTAATTTCTGTTGTTGCTCTTCCTGCTTCTTTTTTTCCGATATTGCTTTTGCCATTTCTGTAGATAATTTTTGATTTTCTTTAAGGATTATTTCTTTCTCTTTTACTAATTTATCCAATAGTTGCTGTTGCGTATCAATATAGGTTTTTAGTGTTGCAATATTCGTCTGCAATTGTGCAATTTGCGTTTTAAATTGGTTACTTTCAAACTGATATTTTTTAATTTCATCTTCCTTGTCCTTCAACAACAATTTTTGTTTTGATAATTTATCTTCTAACTGCTGTTCTATACTTTCTAATTCTGCTATATGTACCAGAGCATTGCTTAAATCTACTGTTGTATTCTGAATTTTTTTTGTAAGATTGAGTATTATTTCCTCCGATTCTGCATAGCGGGTTGCTATTTCTATATTTTCCTGTTGCTTTTGATGAAGAGCCTCCTGTAATTCCCTTAACTTCGTTTTGTCTGCCTGCTGGTCTATTTGTGTAGAATGTAGTTGCTGTTCTAATGCCTTTAAGGATAGTGCGGTTTCTTGTAATTGTTTTTTAAGAAGTTGTATTTCTTCGTTTAATAAACTTTTTTGCTGTTCAAATCCTTTTTTTTCTTCCCGAAGGTCCTGTATTACTTGAAGTAATTGCTCATTCTGCTTTTGTTCCTGTAACAGTTCTGATTTTAATTCCATCAAATCCAGAAGATAATTGTTTAACTGTTCGCTAAGTAATGAAAGTGTCGAAGTAGATTTATTCTTTTCTTGTTCCTTATCAGGTATTGGAGAATGTATATGCTTTTTATCACCACGAATATCTGATTTCTTTTTTTCTTCTCCAAAACCACTGCCACCTGACGGTGAATAAACGATACCCAACTTCGGGGTAAATATAGATTGTAAAATTAGGGCTATATCTTTTTTAAGATAAGAAAAGCATTTCTGGCTTTTTCGTGCAAAATTTTTAGTAAATAGGCTCATGGTTTTACTGGATTGAGAAGTGCCTCTATTAGACTGTTTTCAAATTGTTCTCTATCTTTCCAGGTTAAGGCACAACGGACAGGTCTACCATTATCATCGGGGTATGTTTTTCCTTCTTTATCAATGGACAGGTTTAATGTTTTAATTTCCACAACATCTTCTGACCATGTACAATAACCTGCTAATGTGTCATACAACACACTACTTTCATCCTTTGGATAATGTTTGCGATTTGTCCATATATTGTAATTGTCAATTACCACTTTTGCGAATGGAGATTGAGATTCTGCTATCTTTCGATATTTATCCCCTTTGAGAATAATAGTCCCACAGGTATCCAATGGAATAATCGTAATTTCCCACGG
The DNA here is from genome assembly GCA_035378955.1 of Candidatus Hydrogenedens sp. Classification (NCBI taxonomy): domain Bacteria; kingdom Pseudomonadati; phylum Candidatus Hydrogenedentota; class Candidatus Hydrogenedentia; order Candidatus Hydrogenedentales; family Candidatus Hydrogenedentaceae; genus Candidatus Hydrogenedens; species Candidatus Hydrogenedens sp. Next base: position 10,943 of record DAOSUS010000082.1, read on the forward strand.
GGCAGAAAAAACTTTGCGGGCACTTTTCGCATCTCTACAAACATTGTATTCACAATCCCTACCTTCCTTCCCTCCATATCCGATATAAACACTCCCTGCCATAGAAACAACCCGTGCTTTTTGAGCAATGTCCGGTGCTATTTCTACAGCCTTTGCAATATTCATCATAGGACCAATAACACAAAGGATTATCGGTTCCTTAGCATTCCGTATCGTTTCGATCATAGTTTGTACCCCGTCTTCATGAATTTTGCCTTTATATGCATCTAATGAATATTTTTCTATCCATGATAACTGGTTAATCTCCTTATTACTTGTTTTTACCCCCTTACCTATAGGAATATCCGTTCGTCCGACGGTTTCCAGCATGCGTGCAACCAATTTTACTTTGGCTTCTGTGTCATCACAGGCAGTAACAATAAGTTTTAGGTCTACTTTTCCCGCCCCTAAAAGATGCATCAATGCCCATGTATCATCAATATCATCGCCAATGTCTGTATCAAGGATAACTTGAGGAAGAGACATTGCACTACATGAAAGCAGACATAAGAGGAGAAATAGATGTTTGTTCATACGAAATTCCTTATAGTTATCAGGTTATTAATTTTCCAGCAAGCAATAACGCACCTACGAGGACTACCTGTTCCCCTAATTCGCAAGGTGCAATTTCATACCGATTGCGAAATGGAGTAAATACAATTTTGTCAACAACAGCACGAATACGATTTAAAAGCACATTTCCCATTAAAGAAACACCTCCACCCATAGCAATCCGTTCCGGATGAAACAGGGTAATTACATTAGCAATCGCCAGCCCGATAGATTGAGCAATTCGGTCTAATTCCTCACAGGCGAAGGCGTCTCCTTCTTCTGCGCACTTTCCTAAAAGGACGCAGGTCATAAGGTTGATATTGCCCCCTGTTTTTGTCCATAGGGAACTTTCTTTGGGCACATAGTTTTCCTTTTGTAATCTTTTTTCAATACTCCAACCTGAACAGATGTTTTCAAGTTTGTCATAAGCACCCCGTTCTGTTTGTGTCCAATTCGGGACATAAGTATGGCCAATCTCACCGGCACCGAAGCCCTGTCCATCATGCAACTTCCCATCTATGATAAGGGCTCCACCAATGCCACTGCCGATATTCATATAAAAGAAATTCCGCGTTCCTTTGCCTTTGCCGCATACAAATTCAGCCCAACCTGCCGAATTAGCATCATTGACAAGAACTGTTGGAATAGAAAAGGTATCTTCAAACCATTGTCGAAGAGGAAAACCCTGCCAGCCAGCAATTTGATGCGAAACCAGCACTTTCCCTTCAATACTATCAACAGGTCCCCCGAAGCCAATTCCAATACTTTGCACCTTTTGCCCTTCCGCTTCCGCTTTTTGAATCTGCTTTTTTGTTGTTTCCGTAACCCAATTTAAAATCTCTCGGGATTGCCAATCTTTTTGAACGGCTCCTCGTTCTAAATGATAAATATTCCCCTTTTCATCACCTAAAACAACCTGTAATTTGGTGCCACCGATTTCAATCCCTATCAACATCATAACTTCCTTATCTCTTCTCTAACTTTGCCTATTGTCCTGCGAGGTGCAATGTATTTTTTTGTCTATACCATCCGAAGATTTCTTTTTTGCACATAAAGATTGAATAGACTGTTCCTGTTGAGGATTTTTACCTTTTTTTTCAAAGTATTCTTGGATCATTTTTTGAGAAAAACTCGGCTCATATTTTTTATAAGTCTCGAACCGTTTTTGTACTTCAGGCAAATAGAACTTATCGCAATACTTTTTTTCTAAAATATTCAGCACGATCCTTTTCCGCATTGCCCAGAAATGAGAATTATTATACGACTCGTCAAATCCGGGTGTTATGTAATTTCGCAAATCTATCGGTCGAACCAATTTCCACTTGCCATCTATCCGTTCAATATACGGTGGTTTACCTCCACATAGGTCACGGGCTAAGCAAAATCCCTGAAAATTTGCTTCTAAATCGCCATGGGAAAATATTCCATCAACCAATTTGCCAACAAGATTATCTTCGTGCACAATTCCCCACAAAACAACCTTTCGCATGGCTTCTTCTTCTGTATATCCTTCCTGCAAATGACGGCAATATCTCTGGTAATATCTCCTGCCAAACCCTAAAAAGTGACACATCTTGTCAATGCCAAAATATATGTCGCCTACGCGTATCGTTCGAGCCATAGGTAAAAAGAAATAAGGAAAGGCAAACCCACGATGGATACTCATTTTCAGATAAGTTTGCTTACCGACACTAAAATCGGGGAATTTTTCGATCTGCGGGGCATTGCGGATAAATGTGCGTACACGGGACCAGCCCAAAAACTGAAAGAAATGGTAATAGATAGCAACGGTCAATTCCTCCGGGTCTTCAATCGGTTTTGCCCGCTTATTGACCGCTTCAAGATAATTCGATAACTCTTCGTTAAAATAGCGGTTCAATTCATCTGCCGAATCTTTCAATTCAATACCCCATGTCAGGTATTGGTCTGTTTCTGCACAATAGGCGACTGGCAAGATAAGTAGGGATAGAATTGCAAGAAAGAAAATAAAAACTACCTTTTTCATAATACCACCCAAAATCTTCAATATAAAATAAATTAAGAATTTTTCAAGTAAAATATTTTAACAAAACGAAAACAGATTAACAATTCAGGAATAGGTAAAAATGAAATTCAAAGGGGAGGGATTTATTTCTTCAAATGTTAGGAAGCATTAAAAAAGTGCCGGAGAGGGGACTTGAACCCCTATGCCCTTGCGAGCACATGGACCTGAACCATGCGTGTCTGCCAATTCCACCACTCCGGCAG